>CAYTWJ010000420.1:0-2441 GCA_964442055.1 uncultured Rhodospirillaceae bacterium
CGACAAGGCCGAGGAAATGCTGGAGGAACGGCTGCGCTACGCGGCAAGCGGCGTGCGCCGCACCTTTTTGCAGCGTCTCGCCGACGGGCGCATCATCGAAGTGGCGCACCAGCCGCTGGCCGACGGCGGCGCCGTGGTCACCTTCAGCGACGTCACCGAGCGCGAGCGCACGCAGCGCGCGCTGCAGGCGAGCGAGGCGCGCCAGCGCGAGCGCGTGCTCGAGCTCGAGGATACGCGCGCCCGGCTCGAGGAGCAGGGGCGCGAGCTGGTGGCGCTGGCCGAGAGCCTGGCGCGCGCGCGCGACGAGGCCGAGACCGCCAGCCGCACCAAGTCGGCCTTCGTCGCCAACATGAGCCACGAATTGCGCACGCCGCTGAACGCGGTCATCGGCTTCTCCGAGGTGATGATGAGCGAGCTGTTCGGGCCGCTCGGCGATGCGCGCTACGGCGAGTACGCGCGCAGCATCCATGCCAGCGGCCGCCATCTGCTCGACCTCATCAACGACATCCTCGACCTGTCCAAGGTCGAGGCGGGCAAGATCGAGCTGCGCGAGGAGCCCTGCTACATCGCCGACATCGTCGACGCCTGCGGCCGCCTGATGTGGGAGCGCGCCCGGACCAGCGGCATCGCGATCGAGATCGACGTGGCGCGCGGCCTGCCGCCGCTGCGCCTCGATCCGATCAAGATCAAGCAGGTGCTGCTCAACCTGATCTCGAACGCGATCAAGTTCACGCCGACCGGCGGCCGCATCGCGGTCAGCGGCCGGCGCGACGAGCTCGGCGTGCTGCTGGCGGTGCGCGACACCGGCATCGGCATGCGGCCCGAGGACGTCCCGCTGGCGCTGCAGCCGTTCGGCCAGATCGACAACGCGCTGTCGCGCAGCCATGCCGGCACCGGCCTCGGCCTGCCGCTTTCCAAGGCGCTGGTCGAGCTGCACGGCGGCAGCCTCGAGATCGACAGCGCGCCGGGCGAGGGTGTGACGGTGCGGGTGCGTCTGCCGGCGAATCGCATCATCCAGGAGGCGACCGGCAGCCAGATGGTGCGGCGCTGACCGGGCGCGCGGGGGCGCCCGGCGGGATCAGGCCACCCAGTTGCCCGACAGGTCGAGCACGCTTTCCTCGGCGTCGAACTCGCCGAGCTGGTTGTCCATCTTGCCGAGGAAGATCGGCTGCGCCTCGCCGCGCATCAGGTTGATCTTGGCGTTGAAGACGTGATGGCTCTTGCCGTGCTTGTCGAAGATCCGGTAGCGCTTGACGTTGTGCTCCTTGCCTGATTTTGCGGAACCGGTCAGGTACAGCTTGATTTCGGTGATCTTCTCGTCGGAGATGATCAAGTCCCTGAGCACGTCCTGGTTCTTCTGCGCCAGCGCCATGAAGAGCGGCGCGTTGACGCGGGTCTGCCCGGAGATCAGCTTCGAGCCGGAATCGACCGGGCGAACGAAGCTGCCGAACAGGATCTGGCCGGGAACCGCCTTTTCCGCCATGCGCGCGAGGTCGATGGTCAGGTCGCCGACGATGTAGTTGGAGACCGACGGGCTGAGCGTCTCCGACTGGAAGAACTCGAAGTGGCTGCCGATGTGGAAGCAGGTGCGCAAGAGCGGCACCGCGCCGTCCTTGCCCTTGTAGCGGGCGATGGCGTTGTCGGCGAGCGCCAGGACCATGAGGAAGAACAGGTTGGCGTCCTCGTCGAGGCCGACCTCGCGGTTCCAGACATAGAAGCCGTCCCCGGTCGAGGAGCGCGAGAGCTGGATCGGCACGCCGCGCTGGATCAGGCGGCTCTGCGCCGAGTTGATCGAATGTTGCAGGCTGTTCAGCTGCATCACCTGCTGCAACGGCGAATAGAGCGAAAAGTTGACGATGTCGAACAGTACCGCGGCCCGGTGCCGGGTCTTCTTGATCGCGTAGCGGCTGATGGTGCGCTCGATGGCGCCGTGATCGAGCGCCTCGCCCGCCACCGATGCCGGCAGCGGCACGCGCAGCGGCGGCTTGTCGAAGAAGGTCGCCACCTCCTCGAGCTTCTCGGCGCCGAGCATGCGCGGGCCCATCAGGATGTACTCGTAGTCGGCCAGGCATTCCGACAGCCGGTAATTGGGCACGAACAGCACGTCGATGCCGTCGCCGCGCGCCGCCCAGCCGACGACGACGTTGCGGCCCAGACTCCACTGCTGGTGCAGCGCCAGGTCGAGCTGGTGCAACAGGTCCGCCATCGCCTCCCGCGCGAAGGCGGCCAGATTCTCCGCCGACGCGGCGCGTTCAGACATGGCGTTCTGCGGAAGTCGAGGACACAGCAGGACTTTCGAGCAATTGGTGAATACTTTGTAGGTCGCAAAGGTTTACGCATTGCTTACGGGCCCGGGCCGCGGAGTCGCCAAAGAATCGATGACGAACAGACAAGTCGCAGAGGAAATCGCAATTCCGAAATAGCTGTCGTTTCGCGGTCGC
>CAYTWJ010000421.1:0-2438 GCA_964442055.1 uncultured Rhodospirillaceae bacterium
ATCGACCGCGCCGCCGCCGACCTGCTAGAAGAGCCCGGTTCATAGCCTGCGCCGCCCGCCCCCGCGCCGGGGCGCGGATCAGCGAGGGCGGATCAGGGGATAGCGTTTTGGGCGGCTATATCGAAACCTATCGCGGCGTGGTCGCCGCCTGGGAGTGCGACCACTACGGCCACATGAACGTGCAGTTCTACATCGGCCGCATCAGCGATGCCGCGGCGACGCTGCTCGCCTGCCTCGGCCTGCCGAGCGACGTGGCGGCGGCGCGGGGCCTCGGCTTCGCCGCGCTCAACCAGAACATCGACTACCGGCGTGAGCTGCTTGCCGGCGATGTCGTCGTGATGCGCAGCGGCGTCGGCGCCATCGACGGCCGCAAGATCGTCTTCCGGCATCGCCTCTACAACGCGGCGACCGGCGAGCTCGCGATGACCGCGACCGTGCTCGGCGTGCTGCTCGATCTCGCTGGGCGGCGGGCGGTGCCGCCACCGCCCGAATTCTCTGCCGCCGCGGCGGCGGTGGCCGTCGGCGCGGACGATGCGCCGCCGCCCTTTCTCGCTCCCGAGCGCGGCTGGCTGCCGAGCCAGCGTAACTGCGTCAACGCCTGGGAATGCGACCGCATGGGGCACCTCAACGTGCAGCACTATGTCGCCCGCGCCATCGAGGCCGACGCCGTGCTGGCGGCCGCCGCCGGCCTGACCCCGGCGCTCGCCCGCCGCGAGCGCATCGGCCTCGTGCCGGCCGAATACCGCATCCAGTTCAAGCGCGAGCTCCGTGCCGGCGCGGTCACCGCCGGCCGCAGCGGCGTGCGCGCCGCCGACCGCGACCACATCGCCGCCGCCTTGGTGATCGAGAACGGCGAGAGCGGCACCGTCGCCGCGACGGTGGAGGCCGCGCTCCGCTGCGTCGACGGCGCCAGCGGCGAATGGCAGCCCCTGCCGCAGGTCGTGCGCGACGGCGCCGCCGCCCTGGCCGCCACCTTTGGCGGCGAACCGCCGCCGGCGCCGCAGGGCCCGCCCGCCCCGAGCCAGCCGGTCGCGGGCATGGCCGAGACCTGCCGCGGTTCGGTCAACAGCTGGGACACCGGGCCGCTCGGCTTCGCCACCGCGCGATTCTTCATGGCGCGCTACTCGGACGCGGCGCCGCAACTCCTCGGCGCCATCGGCCTCAGCGCCGAGACGATGCGCCGGCGCAACTGGGGCTCGGCGGCGCTCGACTACCACATGCGCTTCCTGCGCCCGCTGCGGGCGGGCGACGCGGTGGTGGTGCGGAGCGCACTGCTCGCGCTGCGCGAGAAGACCTGGCGCTTCTGCCACGTCGTCAGCGATGCCGAGCGCGGCGATGTCGTCGCCGGCGCCGAGATCGTCGCCGTGCTCTTCGACCTCGGCAGCCGCAAGTCCTTCGTCATCCCCGACGAGGTGCGCCGGCAGGCCGAGCCCTGCCTGCTCGCCGGCCACGCCGCCGCCTCCTAGGGAACGGCGCGTTGGACGCCCTTCTCAACGTCTCGCTGCCGTTCTTCGCGCTGATCTTCGGCGGCTACGCCGCCGGGCATTTCGGCGTCTTGTCCGGGCCGGCGCAGAGCGGCCTCAACAGCTTTGTCTTCTGGTTCGCCCTGCCGGCGATGCTGTTCATGAAGATGTCCGAGGCGCCGGTGGTCGCCGCCTTCGACTGGCGCTTCATCGCCGCCTATTCCGGCGGCGGGCTCTTCTCCTTCGCGCTGGCGCTGGTCCTCGGCCGTTTGCTCTTCCGTTCGCCGGCCGGCGCCGGCGCCATCCAGGGCATGGCGGCGGCCTACGGCAATGTCGGCTATATGGGCCTGCCGATCGCCATCACAGTCTTCGGCGACCGCGCGGTGCTGCCCGCCGTGCTGGTGATCGTCGCCGACGGCATCATCCTGTTCACGCTGACCACCGCGCTGATCGAGGGCGCGACCGGCCGGCATACCTCGTTCGGCCGCATCCTGCGGCAGGTGCTTGTGGGCCTCGCCCGCAATCCGCTCATCGTCGCCACGGTCGCCGGCCTGCTCTGGGGCCTGACCGCGTGGCGGCTGCCGGTGCCGGTCGCCGCCTTCGGCAACCTGATGGCCAACGCGGCGGCGCCCTGCGCGCTGTTCGCCCTCGGCGCCACGCTGGTCGGCCGGCCGATCGCCGAGGGCCTCGGCGAGGTGGCGCTGATGACGGCGTGCAAGCTCGCCGTGCATCCGACCGCGGTCTGGATGCTGGCCGGGCTGGTGCTCGACCTCGACCCGACGCTGACCGCGATCGCCGTGACCGAAGCGAGCCTGCCGATCGCCGCCAATGTCTTCATCATGGCGCGCGCTTATGACACCTATGCCGAGCGCGCCTCGACCGCGATCCTGGTCAGCACCGTCATCGCGGTGGTGAGCGTGTCGGCCTATCTGGCGGTGTTCACCGGCTATTAGAGGCGGCGGCGGCCCGGGGGCC
>CAYTWJ010000422.1:0-2433 GCA_964442055.1 uncultured Rhodospirillaceae bacterium
GCTGGCGCCCGCCGGCGCCGGGCGCGGCGGCGGAATAGTGCCGGCCGCGACTGCGAGGCGGTAACGCGGCATCCATTCTCCCTCGCTGTCGCGTCGAGGCGAATCGTCCTATGGCGCGGATCGCGGCGCAGCCGCTAGGCTGCGCTCCGTAGCAGATCAAGGAAGGACAAGATCGTTGGCGCCCCGCGCCGGCGGCCGGCTCGGCCGCACGAGCGAGGGAAGGGCTCGTTTTAGCCATCCGACCGTGCGCACCGCCGATCCGACGGGGTGAAGGCGCCGACCCGCAGCAATGGAGGTGCAGGGATGACTGCGAAACCGAAAACCAAGACAGCAGGGCCGCTCGGCGCCGCCCTGGGCGACGGCGAGATGCGCGCGCTGGCGCAAGCGCAGGCCGAGAGCCTGCTGCGCGCCGAGACCCGGATGCTGCAGAACCTGGAGGACATGGCGCGCGGCTGGCTCGATCGCCGCCGCCAGGCGAGCGAGGCCACGCTCGACGCGGTGACACGCATGTGCGCCTGCAAGGAGCCGAGCGAGATCGGCGCGATCTACAACGACTGGCTGACGAAGAGCTTCGACCGCTGGGCCGCGGACAGCCGCGCCCTCGGCGAATACTCGATGCATGCCGTCCAGGACATGATTGCCGCCTTTGCCGCCGGCGCGGAGCGCGCGGCGCCGGCGACGAAAGCGGCGCCGGCTCCGCGCGAGGCGCGGCGCGTGGAGAGGCCGCCGCTGGCCGAAGCGGAAGCGGAGCCGACGCCGCTCAAGCGCGCGGCGAGCTGAGCTGAAACGCAAAGCCCCCGCGGCGCCGCCGCGGGGGCTGTTGCCCGTTCCGACGACGCGCCAGCGTCAGTGCAGCTTGGCGCGCAGCTCGGCGGTGGTCTGCTCGATGAGCCGGTCGGCCTCGGCGCCCTTCAGCCGCTCCGCCAGGACGTGGCCGGCCGCGGCGATGGCGACATCGACGGCCATGTCGCGCACGTCCTTGACCGCCGCCGCCTCGGCTTGGGCGATCTTGGTCTCGGCCAGCGCGGCGCGGCGCGCGAGGCTGGCGCGCAACTCGACCTCGGCGGTCTCGCGCATGTGCTCCACCTCGGCGCGGGCGTGGGCGACAATGTCCTCGGCCTCTTTCAGTGCGTTGCGCTGCTTGCGCTGGTACTCGGCATAGAGCGCCTGCGCCTCCTCGCGCAGGCGGCGCGCCTCGTCGAGCTCGCGGCGGATGCGCTCGGCGCGCTCGTCGAGCGCCTTGGTGATCATCGCCGGGACCTTGAGGTAGACGATCACGCCGACGAAGGCCGCGAAGGCGACGGCAACCCAGAAGGTCTCGTCGAACATCAGCGTCCTCCCGCCAGCGCCGCGCCCACCGCCCGCTGGACGGCCGCTTCGTCCGCCGCGCCGCCGCCGAGGCGGGCGACGACATCGCGCGCCACGCCGGCGGCAAGGCCGCCGAGGCCGGCCAGCGCCTGGCGCTTGGCCTCGGCGATGCGGGATTCGGCCGCCTTGGCCTGCTCGGCCAGCTGGGCGTCGAGATCGGTGCGCGCCCGCGCCGCCGCGGCGTTGAGTTCCTGGCGCGCCGCGCCGAGCACGGCCTGCGCCGACGCCCGCGCCTTGGCCAGCGCCGCCTCGTAGTCCGCGATCGCCTTCTCGGTCTCGGCCTTGAGGCGCTCGGCCTCGTCGAGATCGTGCGCGACGCGGGTCTGGCGCTCCTCGAGCACCTGGGCGATGCGCGGCAGGGCCACCCGCGCCATCACCAGATAAAGCGCGACGAAGGTGATCACCAGCCAGACCAGCTGCGGCACGAAGCCGCTGGGGTCGAGCTGCGGCATGCCGCCGCCCGCGCCGGCGGCATGAGCCGGCGCGGCCAGGCCGGCCGTTGCCGTCAGCGCGGCCAGCCGCCAGGCCTGGCGGGCGAGCGCTCTCATCTGCGTGCCGGGCCGGACCAAGGTCCGGCTCAGAACACGAACAGGATCAGCATCGCGATGACGAGGGCGAACAGCGCGATCGCCTCGGTCAGCGCGAAGCCGAGCAGCACGTTGCCGAACACCTTCGGCGCGGCCGCCGGGTTGCGCACCGCCGCGGCGACGAAATTGCCGAAGATGTTGCCGATGCCGATGCCGACGCCGGCGAGGGCGATGGTGGCGAGACCGGCGCCGATGAGCTTGGCGGCTGCTGGATCCATGGATGCGATTCTTTGTGTGGGGGGGGGCGGGGGGGGGGGCCGCGCCCGCCGCCTCAGTGATGCAGGTGCACCGCGTCGTTGAGGTAGAGGCAGGTCAGGATGGTGAAGACGTAGGCCTGGAGGAAGGCGATGCCGATCTCAAGGCCGGTCAGCGCGACGATGAAGGCGAGCGGCGCCCAACCGCCGAGGAAACCGAGCGCGATGACGAAGCCGGCGAACACCTTGAGCATGGTGTGGCCGGCCATCATGTTGGCGAACAG
>CAYTWJ010000423.1:0-2399 GCA_964442055.1 uncultured Rhodospirillaceae bacterium
CGAGCGCGGTGATGATGGTGGCGCTCTCGCCCGGCGTGTTGAGCAGGATCGAGGTGGTCGAGCCGCCGTACATGGCGCCGTAATAGATGCCGGCGAACAGGATGAAGGCGGCGGTGGCGTCGACCTGGTAGGTGAGCGGCAGCAGCAGCGCGATGGTCAGCGCCGGGCCGAGCCCGGGCAGCACGCCGATCGCCGTCCCCACCGTGACGCCGGCCAGGCACCACAGCAGGTTGACCGGCGTCAGCGCCACCGCGAAGCCGTGCGCGAGCGGCGCCAGCACCTCCATCAGATCAGGCTCTCGATCAGGCCCGAGCCGATCCGGTAGCCGAGCACGCGGTCGAAGCCGACATAGGCGAGGAGCGCCAGCACGAAGCCGATCGCCGCGTCGCGCAGCGGCCGGCGGCTCTCGAAGGCCCGCGCGGTGCAGACGAACAGCGCCGTCGAGGCGATGATGAAGCCGGCGCGCTCGATCAGCGCCACGTCGGCGGCGAGGCCGGCCAGCAGCCAGCCGAGCGAGCGCAGGTCGAAGACACCGTGCTCGTGCTCGTGCGCCCAGCCGCCGCGCCAGCCCTGCACCGCCAGCGCGCCGCCGAGGCCGACCAGGGCGGCGGCGACGATCCAGGGAATGACCATCGGCCCGACCGTGGCATAGACGGCGTTGGCCGGGATGCGCGCGCTCTCCTCGCCGACCACCAGGCCGAGGCCGAGCACGGCGATGCCGACCGCGACGTCGTCCCAGGCCGGCCTGCCCGCCATCGGCGGCGCCGCTCAGCTGGCGAGGCCGAGCTCCTGCAGGATGCCGGTGATGCGCTTGATCTCGGCGTCGAGATACCTGGCGAAGGCGTCGCCGGCGAGGAAGATGTCGGTCCAGCCCTTCTTCTCGAGCTCGGCCTTCCAGGCCGGGCCCTTGGCCATCTTCTCGACCAGGCCGGTCAGCGTCTTGCGCTGCTCGGCGCTGATGCCGGGGGCGCCGAAGACGCCGCGCCAGTTGAACAGCTCGACGTCGATGCCCTGCTCCTTGAGCGTCGGCACGTCGATGCCGGCCTGGCGCTTGTCCGACGAGATCGCCAGCGCGCGCAACTTGCCCGCCTTGATCTGCTCGCCGAACTCGCCGTAGCCGGAGATGCCGCAGGAGACCTGGTTGCCGAGCAGCGCCGCCTGGGCCGGCCCGCCGCCGGCATAGGCGACGTAGGCGACCTTCTTGGCGTCGACGCCGCTCGCCTTGGCGATCATGCCGGCGAGGATGTGGTCGCTGCCGCCGGCCGAGCCGCCGGCCCACGACACCTTGGCCGGGTCGGCCTTGAAGGCGGCGGCGAGGTCCTTCATCGACCGGAACGGCGAGGCGGCCGGCACGACCACCACCTGGAACTCGCCGGTCAGGCGGGCGATCGGCGTGGTGTCGGTGAGCTTGACCGGCGACTTGTTGGCGATGATGGCGCCGACCATCACCATGCCGCCGATCATCAGCGCGTCGCCCTGGCCCTTCTTGGTGCCGAGGAACTTCGGCAGGCCGACGGCGCCGCCGGCGCCGGGCGCATGCTCGAACCTGAAGTCCTTGACGATGCCGTCGGCGCGCATCGCGGCCTCGATCGCGCGGCCGGTCTGGTCCCATCCGCCGCCCGGCGCCGCCGGGACGAAGATCTGCAGGCTGGTCGGCGCGTGCGAATGCGCGCGCGCCCTGCCGGACGATGCCAGGCCGAGACCGAGCGCCGCCGAGCCGGCCACGCCCGCCTTGATCACATCGCGACGCGAAATCATTTCCTGTCCTCCCCTTCGGTGGTGGCTTCGATCGCCCCCTGATGTGCGCTTGGCACGAGTGTCGCGCCGGCCTCTCGCCTGCGCCAGCGGAAAGTGGCCGGCTCGGCGCTCATCGCTTGCGCTCCGGCAGCGGCCGCGCCGGCGGCCCGCTGTAGCGCCATAGCATATGGCGGGGCAGCGGGCCCTTGTTGCGCCGGGGCGACCGGCTCTCCTCCCAGGCGTGCGCCAGCGCGCCGACCGAGCGGGCGAGCACGAAGAGCCCGCGGCAGAGCGGCGGCGCGAAACCGAGCTCGGCGAAGATCACCCCCGTCGCGCCGTCGATGTTCATCGGGATCGGCGATCCCTTGCGCGCGGCGAGAACCGCCTCGACGGCGCGGCCGATCGCCGCGAAGCGGCCGGAGACGATGCCTTCCGCCGCGGCGCGGTCGACCAGCGCGAGCAGGCGCGGCGCGCGCGGATCGACCGGGTGGAAGCGGTGGCCGAAGCCGGGCACGTGCCGCACGCCGGCGGCGGCGAGGGCGGCGATTTCCGTCTCGGCGGCCGCCCGCAGCGCCGCGGCCCCGGCCGGGGCCTCGCCGAGGCGGGCGGCGATCGCGCCGAGCAGCGCCACGCATTGCTCGCCCGCCCCGCCATGCACGTCG
>CAYTWJ010000424.1:0-312 GCA_964442055.1 uncultured Rhodospirillaceae bacterium
CAACCACGACCAGCAGGTCGGCATCGACATCGTCCGCCGCGCGCTCTCCTGGCCGGTGCGCCAGATCGCCGAGAACGCCGGGCAGGACGGCGCCGTGGTCGCCGGCAAGCTCTCGGAGTCGAAGGACGCCAACTGGGGCTTCGACGCGCAGACCGACGAGTACCGCGACCTGATCAAGGCCGGCATCATCGACCCGACCAAGGTCGTGCGCGTGGCGCTGCAGGGCGCCGCGTCGGTGGCGGGCCTGCTCATCACCACCGAGGCGATGGTCGCCGAGAAGCCCGAGCCCAAGTCGGCGGCGCCGGCGATGCC
>CAYTWJ010000424.1:322-2395 GCA_964442055.1 uncultured Rhodospirillaceae bacterium
GCGCCGCTCGCAACCAGCGACGCCGAATGATCGAGCCGCGGGGCAACCCGCGGCCCGATTTTCTTTGCGCCGCCGGCCGCGCCGGCCGCTGGCACGCTTCCTGCTGATCCGATGGCGGGAAGAACACTCGCCAGAGGGCCGACCGAATGCCGCCCGTCGCCAAGAACCTCGCCGCGCCAAAGACTTACACCCTCGAGCTGCGGCCCGAGGTGCGCGCCGCCATCGCCCAGGCCTCGGCCCGCAGCGGGGTCGATTTTTCCTACTTGGTGGCCAAGGCGGCCCAGGAGAGCGGCTTCGACACCGCCGCCCGCGCCCGCACCTCGTCGGCCTCGGGCCTCTACCAGTTCATCGAAACCACCTGGCTCGACATGGTGCGCCGCCACGGCGCCAAGTACGGGCTCGGCGAGCTCGCCGGCCGCATCGAAACCGACCACGACGGCCGCCCGCGCGTCGCCGACGCCGCTTTGCGGAAGCGCATCCTCGAGCTGCGCAAGGACCCCCGCCTTTCGGCGGCGATGGCGGCCGAGCTCGCGCGCGAGAACCGCGACGCGCTGGAGCGCTCCGGCATCCGCCAGATCGGCAAGACCGAGCTCTATCTCGCCCATTTCCTCGGCGCCGGCGGGGCGGCGAAGTTCCTCGGCGCGCTGCGCGACAACGCGAAAGTGCCGGCGGCCGATCTCTTCCCCGAGGCGGCGCAGGCCAACCGCGGCGTCTTCTACGACCGCATGACCGGCGAGGCGATCTCGCTGCGCCGCATCTACGACCGCTTCGCGGCGATGTCGACGATCGCGGCGCCGGCGGCGCCGCCGCCGCTGCCCCAGCCCAAGCCGCTGCTCGCGCCGCTGATGACCGCCGAGGCGCTGCCGACGCTGGCCGCGCCCTCGGCCACCGGGCGCCCCGACGAGCCGGCGGCCGCCGAGAAGCCCAAAGCACGGCCGCTGGTCGCCTCGCGCGCGCCGGTCTGGGGCCGGCCTCAGCTCGCGGTGGCGCCCGAATCGGTGATCGCGCTCAACGCCCTCCTGGCGCTGCCGACGGTGCCGCACGCCGCCTCGGCCCCCGCCCGCCGCGCCGGCTGACCGGCGGCTGAGGCGCCGCTTCCGCCGCCGCGCCGCTCTGCCTACAATCCCCCTCGTTCCTCGGGACGAGGGGGGAGCGAGGCATGGTCGCGCGCGTCGCCACCGTCGCCTTCCAGGGCATCGAGGTGATGGACGTCGATGTCCAGGTGCAGCTGGCGGCGGGGCTGCCCGCCTTCACCGTGGTCGGGCTCGCCGACAAGGCGGTGGCGGAAAGCCGCGAGCGGGTGCGCGCCGCGCTCGGCGCGGTCGGGCTGGCGCTGCCGGCCAAGCGCATCACCGTCAACCTCGCCCCCGCCGACCTGCCCAAGGAAGGCAGCCATTACGACCTCCCCATCGCGCTCGGGCTGCTGGTCGCCATGGGCGTGCTGCCGGAAGACGAGATCGAGGGCTATGTCGCGCTCGGCGAGCTCGCCCTCGACGGCGCGCTCAGCGCGGTGGCCGGGGTGCTGCCGGCGGCGGTGCACGCCGCCGCGCGCGGGCGCGGCCTGGTCTGCCCCGAGCCCTGCGGCCCCGAGGCCGCCTGGGTCGGCGGGCTCGAGATCCTGGCGCCGGCCTCGCTTCTCTCGCTGGTCAACCATTTCAAGGACACCCAGGTGCTGGCGCCGCCGCGCGCCGAGCTCGCCGCCGACGCCGCCCCCGGCCTCGACCTCAGGGACATCAAGGGCCAGGAGAGCGCCAAGCGCGCGCTCGAGGTCGCCGCCGCCGGCGGGCACAACCTCCTGATGATCGGGCCGCCCGGCGCCGGCAAGTCGATGCTGGCGGCGCGGCTGCCCGACCTCTTGCCGCCGCTCGACGCCGCCGAGGCGCTCGAGGTGAGCATGATCGCCTCGCTCGCCGGGGCGCTCGCCGGCGGGCGCATCAGCCGCCGGCGCCCCTTCCGCAACCCGCACCATTCGGCCTCGATGGCGGCCCTGGTCGGCGGCGGCCTGCGCGCCCGGCCGGGCGAAGTCTCGCTCGCGCATCTCGGCGTGCTCTTCCTCGACGAATTGCCCGAGTT
>CAYTWJ010000425.1:0-2373 GCA_964442055.1 uncultured Rhodospirillaceae bacterium
GCCCGAGGCCTCGGCGCTGCTCGCCGAGGCGACGGACCTGGTCGGCTACCGGCTCTATCTCGACCTCGTCGAGCCGCGCGCCGCCGGCCAGAAGCGGCACGACTTCGAGCTCGGCGAGGAAGAGGCGCGGGTGCGCACGGCGCTCGATCTCGCCGCCGCCGGGCGCAGCGTGGCGCTGGTCTCATCGGGCGACCCCGGCATCTATGCGATGGCGAGCCTGGTCTTCGAGACCATCGAGCGCGGCGACGGGGCCTGGGCACGTATCGCCGTCACGGTGGCGCCCGGCGTCTCGGCGCTGCAGGCGGCGGCGGCGCGCGCCGGTGCGCCGCTCGGCCACGATTTCTGCGCCATCTCGCTTTCCGACCTGCTGACGCCCTGGCCGGCGATCGAGCGGCGCATCGCCGCCGCCGCCGCCGCCGACTTCGTCATCGCCTTCTACAACCCGGTGTCGCGGCGCCGGCGGCACCAGATCGCCCGCGCCCGCGAGATCCTGCTGGCGCAGCGCGACGGCGCGACGCCGGTGGTGGTGGCGCGCAATCTCGGCCGGCCGGGCGAGAGCGTCGCGGTGACGACGCTCGCCGATCTGGCCCCCGAAGCCTGCGACATGCTCACGCTGGTGCTGGTCGGCTCGAGCGCGACGCGCGCGCTCGCGGCCGGCCAGGGCCGCGTGTGGGTCTATACCCCGCGCGGCTATGCCGACAAGCCGGCGGCGCGGGCGGCGCCATGACCGTGCATTTCATCGGCGCCGGCCCCGGCGCGCCCGACCTGGTGACGGTGCGCGGACGCGAGCTGATCGCGCGCTGCCCCGTCTGCCTCTACGCCGGCTCGCTGGTGCCGCACGAGCTGATCGCGGTGGCACCCCAAGGGGCGCGCGTGATCGACACCGCGCCGCTGACGCTCGACCGGATCATCGAGGAGATGGCGGCCGCGCACGCCGCCGGGCTCGAGGTGGCGCGGGTCCATTCCGGCGACCCCTCGCTCTACGGCGCCATCGCCGAGCAGATGCGCCGGCTCGATGCGCTGGGCATTCCTTACGACGTGACGCCGGGCGTGCCGGCCTTCGCCGCCGCCGCGGCGGCGCTCAGGCAGGAGCTCACGCTTCCCGGCGTCGGCCAGTCGGTGATCCTGACGCGCACGGCGATGAAGGCTTCGCCGATGCCGGAGGGCGAGACGCTGGCCGATCTCGGCCGTTCGGGCGCGACGCTGGCCATTCATCTCTCGATCCGCAATCTGAAACGCATCGTCGCCGAGCTCGCCCCGCTCTATGGCGCCGACTGCCCGGTCGCCGTCGTCTACCGCGCGAGCTGGCCCGACGAGCAAGTGCTGCGCGGCACGCTGGCCGACATCGCCGCCAAGGTGCGGGCCGCCCGGCTGACGCGCACGGCGCTGATCCTGGTCGGCCGCGTGCTCGCGCCGGACGGCTTCCGCGACAGCGCGCTCTACGACCCGGCGCACGCGCACCTGCTGCGCCCGCGCCGCAAGGCGCGCTAGCCGAGCCGCGCGAGCCAGGCGACCGCGTCGTCGACGCTGGCCGCGGTCTCGCCTTCGGGCAAGGCGGGGCGGCGCACCATCACCACCGGCAAGCCGAGCGCGCGCGCGGCAGCGATCTTGGCGTAGGTCGCCTCGCCGCCGCTGTTCTTGCTGACCAGCGCGCCGATCCGCCGCGAGCGCAGGAGCTCGATCTCGTCGGCGACGGCGAAGGGCCCGCGCCCGAGCACCAGCTCATACGCATCGAGCGGCGGCGGCGCCTCGGGAGGCTCGACCAGCCGCACCAGGAACCAGATGCCGCGACGGCCGGCGAAGGCGGCGAGCTCCTGGCGGCCGATGGCGAGGAAGACGCGCGCGGCGAGCCCATCGAGCGCCGCGGCGGCGCCGGCCATGTCGGCGACCTCGATCCAGTGGTCGCCCGGTTCGCGCCGCCAAAGCGGGCGCACCAGCATGAGCCGGGGGCGCCCGGCGGCCGCGCAGGCCTCGGCCGCGTGACGCGAGATCGTTGCCGCGAAAGGATGGGTGGCGTCGATCACGGCGTCGATCGCCGCCGCGTCGAGATAGCGCGCCAAGCCGTCGGCGCCGCCGAAGCCGCCGCGGCGCACGTTGCCATCCGGCAGTTGCGGCGCCCGGGTGCGGCCGGCGACGTGAAAGACCGTATCGATTCCCCGCCTCGCCGCGTTGAGGCTTGCCGGCTGGGTGACGTCGCCGCGGGCCCGAGACACCTTGCCGTCGGCCGGCAGATGATCCGTTGACGCGGAACGCGACAAGCACACGACCTCATGCCCGCGCCCCGCCAGCGCGCGGACGAGATGCCCGCCGACGAAACCGCTGCCGCCTGTGACCAGTACGCGCGCCATGATGGTTGAGGATTGGGGAAGCACT
>CAYTWJ010000426.1:0-2373 GCA_964442055.1 uncultured Rhodospirillaceae bacterium
AATAGGTGATCGGCGTCAGCGTGGCGGCGGCGCCCGACGCGCCTTGCCAGCTGCCCGCGATCACCTTGACGCGCCGGCCGGTCTCGACGATCGCGGGGATGCGCTCGGCGGGGATGTCCTGGTAGCGCGGCGGGCTCATCTTCAGCCGCGCCGGCAGGTTGACCCAGAGCTGATAGCCCCAGAGCAGGCCGTCGGTCTGTTCCGGCATCTCGCTGTGGATGATGCCGCGCCCCGCCGTCATCCACTGCACGGCGCCGTCGGCGAGCAGGCCCGAATTGCCGACCGAATCCTCGTGGCGCATGCGCCCCTTGAGCATGTAGGTGACGGTCTCGAAGCCGCGGTGCGGGTGCGGCGGGAAGCCGGCGATGTAGTCGTCGGGGTTGTCGTTGCGGAACTCGTCGAGCATCAGGAAGGGATCGACGAGGTCGAGCGCCGGCGTGCCGAGGATGCGGGTGAGCCGCACGCCGGCGCCGTCGCTGGCCGGCATGCCCTCGACCAGGCGGGCGATGCAGCGGGTCGTCGTCACGACGGCGCTCATTCCGGCGCCGTGGCGGCGTAGGCGCGCCGCACCTTGGCCTCGCCCCAGACGATCGGCTCGCTCGGCGCGCGGCCGGGCGTGAAGATCATGGTGCCCTGGCCGGGCTCGGCCAGCGTCACCGCGCCGGCGCCGTTGCGCACCTCGGCCAGCCCCGAGCGCAGCAGCACGCCGATGCCGCCGTCGATCGCGCCGATCCAGACGTCGGAGCCGCGGATGAAGATGTTGGCGGACGGCGTGCGCACCTCGGTGGTCAGCGAGCGCGGGCGCAGCGCGTCGCGGATGAAATGCATGGCGCCGCTGACGATCTGCAGGGTGAAGGCGACGGCGCTCTCCTCGCGCCGGTAGACGGCGTCGGTCAGGGTGAGCCGGGTGTTCTCGCCCAGCCGCAGCTCGGCGCCGTCGCCGAGCCGCACCGTCAGCCGGCCGGTGTCGCCGGTCACCAGCTCGGCGCCGCGCCGCACCTCGGCGCCGACGCTGAGCGGCACGCTCGCGCCGGCGGCCGGCTTCATCACCGCCTGCGGCCGGAGCCGTTCGACCTTGCCGACGACGGCCTCGGTCGCGGCGAGCGCGGCAACCATGCCCGCCAGCAGCGCCAGGGCGGCAAGCCCGGCGCGGATCGTCGGCTTCCTCATCATTGGCTCCATTGCCCGTGCCGGCATTCTACCCGAACCGGCCACGCGAATGGTGACCGCGATCACGACCGGCGTCGCGGAGGGGAGGCGTGGACAAGCTGCGTGACATGGCCTTGGGGCGCCGGGTCGCCGGCAAAGGCGGCCGGAGCGCGGCCGCGCATCGTGTCGGCCGTCACAATCTACACGATTGCGAACCGAGCCAATACCCTTTTCGGTTGACCGGCCGGCGGCGGGGGTCGCAGACTCAGGCCCCTGCCGGATTACATCCTGAAGGAGGACGTGCGATGACCCGCTTGCAGTCCGCGTCTCAATTCCGCTGGTCCGGTGCGTTGGCGCTCGCCGTGCTTCTCGCGGCGCCGGCGCAGGCCGACGAGACCTGCATGTCGCCCTATTCGGCGAAGATCACCGGCCAGGAGGACTTCGTCTACGTCTGGACGCTCGGCGCCGAGGGCGTCGGCGACGGCTCGGACAAGCTCGTCACCATCGACGCGCGGCCGGGCTCGGCGACCTACGGCAAGGTGGTGCACTCGGTCTCGGTCGGCGGCCGCCACGAGGCGCACCATGCCGAGTTCAACGACGACCGCCGCTATCTGTGGGCCGGCGGGCTCGATACCAGCCGCATCTTCGTCTTCGACATGCACAGCGACCCGGCGCGGCCCAAGCTGCACATGACGATCGCCGACTTCGTGCAGAAGTCGGGCGGCGTCGTCGGCCCGCACACCTTCTATCCGCTGCCCGGGCGCATGCTGATCTCGGGCCTCTCCAACGACCGCGACCATGGCGGGCGGACGGCGCTTGCCCGCGGGCGCGCGGCGGATCAACTGCGGGCTTCGCTACCGGCCAACCTCGCTGAGCAGCTCAAGAGGAAGAGGAAGCTTGACCTGGACGCCGTGGAGGTTGAGGTACACGCCAACCAGTGCACGATTATGTCGCTATCGCCGAAGGCTTGATCCCGCTCGCTGAGGCCAGAAGCCGACGCTGAGACCGCGGACAGCCATGCCGCAGACGCTCCCCGGTTCGTCCGGAGCCCCCCGGGGGCCAGACCGACTGCGGGACTTGAACCGGCGTCGCGGACCTGGGTACGCGGTTTTTCCTTCTGTTGGAACAGCAGACCTGATGAAGAAGGGATGAAAACCAGGAGAGAAGCCTCATCGGCCCTGTTCGGTCGTCATTGACTTGGCGCCGGGGCTGGAGGTCTACGAC
>CAYTWJ010000427.1:0-2356 GCA_964442055.1 uncultured Rhodospirillaceae bacterium
CGCGGGCAGGATGGCGCCGGCGAGGGCGTTGCCGAGCGGCACCCCGGTCTGCTTGAGCGAGAAGACCAGGTTCATCCACTCGCGCGGCGTCACCCGCGCGAGGACATGCGACGAAGCCGGCGTGGCCGGGCCGTAGCCCAGGCCCATCACCAGCGCCGCCGCCGCCAGCGCCGGAAGCCCGCCGGCCGAGGCCAGGGCCATCGCCGCGGCCGAGAAGACCAGGCAGGCCTGGCTCACCCGCAGCGCGCCGTAGCGGGCGATGAAGCCGCCCGAGACCAGGCCGGCGGTGGCCGCCATGCCGTAAGTCACCGACACGTAGTAGCCGACCAGATGCGCGGGCAGGCCGAGATCGGCGGCGGCCAGCGGCGCCAGCACCGGCACCGCCATGCCGGAAACCGAAACCAGCGCCTGCACCGCCAGCATCGCCGCCAGTGCCGGTATCACAGCCGCGCCGCCCGCGCCCATCGCGGCTCCGCCGGCCGCCGCTACTTCTTGCCCTCGGGCGGAAGAACGCGGATGTGCAACTCGCGCAGCTGCCGCGGCGAGACCTCGCCCGGCGCACCCATCATCAGGTCCTGCGCCTGCTGGTTCATCGGGAACAGGATGACCTCGCGGATGTTGGGCTCGTCGGCGACCAGCATGACGATGCGGTCGACGCCCGGCGCGATGCCGCCATGAGGCGGCGCGCCGCAGCGGAAGGCGTTGAGCATGCCGCCGAAGCGCCGCTCCACCTCCTCCGGGCCGTAGCCGGCGATGCGGAAGGCCTCGAGCATGATGTCGGGACGGTGATTGCGGATCGCCCCCGACGACAGCTCGATGCCGTTGCAGACGATGTCGTACTGGTAGGCGAGGACGGCAAGCGAATCCTTGGTCTTCAGTGCCTCCAGCCCGCCCTGCGGCATCGAGAACGGGTTGTGGCTGAAGTCGATCTTCTTCTCCTCCTCGTTCCACTCGTACATCGGGAAATCGACGATCCAGCAGAAGCGAAAGACGTCCTTCTCGCAGAGCTCGAGTTCGTCGCCGAGGCGCAGGCGGGCCAGCCCGGCAAGCTTGGCCGCCTTGTCGGCCTTGTCGCAGGCGAAGAACACGGCGTCGCCGTCGGCCAGCGCGCAGGCCTGGCGCAGCATGTCGAGGCGGTCGGCGTCGAGGTTCTTGGCGATCGGCCCCCTGGCGCCGGCGCCGTCGAACTGGATGTAGCCTAGCCCGGGCGCGCCCTCGCCGCGCGCCCATTCGTTCATCTTGTCGAAGAAGCTGCGCGGCCGGCCGGCGGCGGCGGGCGCGGGGATGGCGCGCACCACGGCGCCGTTGTCGATCGCCTTGGCGAAGACGCCGAAGGCCGAGCCGCGGAAGATCTCGGTCACGTCGGTGATCAGCAGCGGGTTGCGCAGGTCCGGCTTGTCGGTGCCGTAGCGCAGCACCGCATCGAGGTAGCGGATGCGCGGGAACGGCCGCGGGCTCACCGTGCGGCCGGCGGCGAACTCCTCGAACAGGCCGTGCAGCACCGGCTCGACCGCGTCGAAGACGTCGTCTTGGGTGACGAAGCTCATCTCGATGTCGAGCTGGTAGAACTCGCCGGGCGAGCGGTCCTTGCGGGCGTCCTCGTCGCGGAAGCAGGGCGCGATCTGGAAATAGCGGTCGAAGCCCGACACCATGACCAGCTGCTTGAACTGCTGCGGCGCCTGCGGCAGCGCGTAGAACCTGCCGGGATGCAGCCGGCTCGGGACCAGGAAGTCGCGCGCGCCCTCCGGGCTCGAGGCGGTGAGGATCGGCGTCTGGAACTCGGTGAAGCCCTGCTCGGTCATGCGCCGGCGCAGCGAGGCGATGACCGCGGCGCGCAGCATGATGTTGCGGTGCAGCCGCTCGCGGCGCAGGTCGAGGAAGCGGTACTTGAGGCGGATGTCCTCGGGATATTCGTGGTCGCCGAACACCGGCATCGGCAGGTCGCCGGCGGGGCCGAGGACCTCGACGGCCTCGATCCTGACCTCGACGCGGCCGGTCGGCAGGGCCGGGTTGACCGTCTCGGGCGAGCGCGCCACCACGCTGCCGGTAATGCAGACGACGCTTTCGGGGCGCACCTGCTCGACCGCCGAAAAGGCCGGCGCGGCGGTGTCGAGCACGCATTGCGTCAGCCCGTAATGGTCGCGCAGGTCGACGAACAGCAGGTTGCCGTGATCGCGCTTGCGATGCACCCAGCCCGAGAGGCGCACGGTCTGGCCGACATGATCCGGGCGCAGCGCGCCGCAGGTGTGTGTCCGATAGGCATGCATGGGGGAGCTCGCTCGATTGCCGCGTGAAAACAGCCGGAACCGCCCGGATTGTCAAGCGAGGCTTGCGCCGCGCCCGCGCACAGGCCGGG
>CAYTWJ010000428.1:0-2342 GCA_964442055.1 uncultured Rhodospirillaceae bacterium
GCGTCGGCGGCATCCTGCGCGACGTCTTCACCATGGGCGCGCGCCCCGTCGCCAACCTGAACGCGCTGCGCTTCGGCGATCCCGCGCACCCCAAGACGCGCCACCTGGTCGCCGGCGTGGTCAAGGGGATCGGCGGCTACGGCAATTGCGTCGGCGTGCCGACCGTCGGCGGCGAGGTCAACTTCCACCCCGCCTACAACGGCAACATCCTGGTCAATTGCATGACCGTCGGCATCGCCCGTGCCGACCGCATCTTCTATTCGGCCGCCGCCGGCATCGGCAATCCGGTGGTCTATGTCGGCTCCAAGACCGGCCGCGACGGCATCCACGGCGCCACCATGGCCTCGGCCGAGTTCCGCGAGGACACCGAGGAGAAGCGCCCGACCGTGCAGGTCGGCGACCCGTTCACCGAGAAGCTGCTGATCGAGGCCTGCCTCGAGCTGATGGCGACGGATGCCATCGTCGCCATCCAGGACATGGGGGCCGCCGGGCTTACCTCCTCGTCCTTCGAGATGGCGTCGAAGGGGGGCGTCGGCATCGAGCTCGACCTCGAGCGGGTGCCGATGCGCGAGACCGGCATGACGCCCTACGAGCTGATGCTGTCGGAGAGCCAGGAGCGGATGCTGATCATCCTCAAGCCCGGCCGCGAGGCCGTGGCCGAGGCGATCTTCCGCAAGTGGGAGCTCGATTTTGCCGTCATCGGCCGGATCACCGGCAGCGGCCGCATGGTGCTGCGCATGGACGGCCGGGTGGTCGGCGACCTGCCGATCGACCCGCTGGCCAAGGCGGCACCGGAATACGACCGGCCCTGGCTGCCGACGCCCAAGCCCGCGGCGCTCGATCCCGCCGCCGTGCCGCCGCCCGCCGATGCCAAGGCGGCCTTGCTAAAGCTCGTCGGCGCGCCCGATCTGGCCAGCCGGCGCTGGATCTGGGAGCAGTACGACCATCTGGTGATGGGCGACACCGTGCAGCGCCCGGGCGGCGACGCCGCCGTGGTGCGCGTCCAGGAGGAATATTACCGCGAAGGCGGCCGCAAGGCGCTGGCACTGACCACCGACTGCACGCCGCGCTACTGCGCCGCCGATCCGGTCGAAGGCGGCCGCCAGGCCGTCGCCGAGGCCTGGCGCAACCTGACCGCGGTCGGCGCCCGCCCGCTGGCGATCACCGACAACATGAATTTCGGCAATCCCGAGCGGCCCGAGATCATGGGCCAGTTCGTCGGCTGCATCGAGGGCATGCGCGAGGCCTGCCTCGCCCTCGACTTCCCCGTCGTCTCGGGCAATGTCTCGCTCTACAACGAGACCAACGGCAAGGGCGTCCTGCCGACGCCGGCGATCGGTGCCGTCGGCCTAGTCGACGATCTCACCCGCACGGCGACGATCGCGCTCGACCGGCCCGGCCGGCGTCTGGTGCTGGTCGGCGCGACCGCCGGCCATCTCGGCCAGTCCCTCTACCTGCGCGAACTCCTGGGCCGCGAGGACGGCCCACCGCCGCCGGTCGACCTCGCCGCCGAGCGGCGCAATGGCGATTTCGTCCGCCGTCAGATCGGCGCGGGACGGGTCGCCGCCGCCCACGACCTGGCCGACGGCGGGCTTGCCGTGACGCTCGCCGAGATGGCGATGGCCGGCGCCATCGGCGCCGAGATCGCGCCGCCCGCGGGCGCCCTGCCCCACGCCTGGCTCTTCGGCGAGGACCAGGCCCGCTACCTGCTCGCCGTCCCGGCCGAAGCGGCCGACGCGGTCCTGGCCGAGGCCGCCGCCGCCGGGGTGCCGGCGCTTGCCATCGGCACGACCGGCGGCGAGAATTTGACTGTTCGGGGTTTCGCCACCATATCCGTTGCCGAGTTGCGGCAGGCCCACGAAAACTGGCTGCCCGACTATATGGCGGCGCCCTAGGCCCCAATACCGCCGGGCAACCGGCTTGAAGGAGCGACCCGAACCATGGCGATGGACGCGGTAGAGATCGAGCGGCTGATCAAGGAAAGCCTGCCCGACGCACAGGTGACGATCCAGGACCTGCGCGGCGACGGCGATCATTACGCCGCGCTCGTCGTCTCGGCGGCGTTCAAGGGCAAGAGCCGCGTGCAGCAGCACCAGATGGTTTACCAGGCGCTCAAGGGCCGGATGGGCGGCCAGCTTCACGCCCTGGCGCTGCAGACCTCGCCGCCCGAATCCTGAACCGACAACGAGACAAGGACCCCCACCCAATGGCCGACAATCCCGTCTTCGACCGCATCCGGCAGGAGCTTGCCGACAACCCGGTCGTGCTGTTCATGAAGGGCACGCCCGTCTTCCCCCAGTGCGGCTTCTCGGCCGCCGTGGTGCAGGTGCTCTCGCACCTCT
>CAYTWJ010000429.1:0-2308 GCA_964442055.1 uncultured Rhodospirillaceae bacterium
GGGCTGGCTCGCGTTGATCGCGCTCGCCTGGCTCAGCCATGCGCTCGGCCAGGGACTCATCGCCTATGCGCTCGGTCACCTGCCGGCGGCGTTCTCCTCGCTCGTCGTGCTGGTGCAGCCGCTGGCCGCGGCGGTGCTCGGCTGGGCCGTGCTCGGCGAGGCGCTCGGCGCCGTGCAGGCGCTGGGCGGCGGGCTGGTGCTCGCGGGCATCGTGGCCGCGCGCCAAGGCCCGGCGGGCAAGCCGTGACCGCCGTCGACGCGCGCGCCGCGCTGCGCCTGGGCTGGCTGCTCTGGGGCCTCAGTGCGGTGTTCTACGCCTACGGTTTCTTCCAGCGCGTGGCGCCAAGCGTGATGGTCGACGAGCTGATGCGCGACTTCGCGGTCAGCGGCGCGTTGCTCGGCAACCTCTCGGCCTTCTACTTCTATGCCTATGCCGGCCTGCAAATCCCCGTCGGCGTCGCCCTCGACCGCTACGGGCCGCGCCGGGTGGTGACGCTGGCGGCGCTGCTCTGCGGCGCCGGCTCGCTGCTCTTCGCCGTCGCCGGCTCGCTGGCCGAGGCCTATCTCGGCCGCCTGCTGATCGGCGCCGGCGCCGGCGTGACCTGGGTCGCCGCACTCAGCATCGCCATGCGCCGGCTGCCGCCGCGCCGCTTCGCCCTCGTCACCGGGCTGACGCTCGCCGCCGGGATGGCCGGCGCGGTCGGCGGCCAGGCGCCGCTGGCGGCGCTGGTGCAGGCCGTCGGCTGGCGCGCCACCATGCTGTGGGGCGGCGTCTTCGCCGCCGCGCTTGCCGCGGCCTTCTGGTGGCTCGGCGGCTTCGCCGGCAACGGCGGCGACAGGCATTCGGACTCGCGCCTTCTCGACGGCCTGCGCAACGTCGCGCGCCAGCCGCAGAGCTGGCTCATCGCCGCCGCCACCGGCACGCTGACCGGGCCGATGCTCGCCTTCGGCGGCCTGTGGGGCGTTCCCTACCTGATGCAGGCGCACGGCCTCGGCCGCCCCGCGGCCGCCGCCCTGACCTCGGTGACCCTGGTCGGCTGGGGAATCGGCGGCCCGCTCGCCGGCTGGGCATCGGACCGCCTCGGCCGCCGCAAGCCGATATTCCTGGCGGCGGCCGCGCTGATGCTCGGCGCATGGCTCGCGCTGCTGCTGTGGCCGGCGCTGCCGCGGAGCGGCATCGGCGCTGTCCTGTTCGCCGCCGGCATCGGCGGCGGCGGCATGATCGTCGCCTTCGCCATCATGCGCGACCGCTCGACGGCCGAGGACGGCGGCGCCGGCAGCGGCTTCCTCAACACCGTCTGCATGGGCGCCGGCGCCGTGATGCAGCCCTGGATCGGGCTGCTGCTCGACTGGCAATGGCAGGGCACGATGGCCGAGGGTGCGCGCCTCTACGACGCGCTCGCCTTCGAGCGCGCATTCTGGTCCTTTCCCGCGGTCATCATCGCCGGTATGGTGCTGACGCTTTTCGTGCGCGAGACCTATTGCCGCGCACCCTGACCGGCGGAACGGGGGCCGCCGCGCCATGGCAACCGCCGTTGACATGAAGGCGCTGCTCAAGCGCCTGTTCGATGCCGCCGTCGCCGCTTCCCAGCCGGCGACCTGCCTGCCGCCGCACCTGCCGCCGCGGCCGAAGGGCCGCGCCATGGTGGTCGGCGCGGGCAAGGCCGCCGCCGCCATGGCCGCCGTGGTCGAGGCGCACTGGCCCGGCCCGATCGAAGGCCTGGTGGTGACCCGCTACAGCCACGCCGTGCCCTGCCGGCAGATCGAGGTGATCGAGGCGGCGCATCCGGTGCCCGACGAGCGCGGCGCCGCGGCGGCGCTCAGAATGCTGGAGATGGTGCAGGGCCTCGGGCCCGACGATCTCCTGCTCTGCCTGATCTCGGGCGGCGCCTCGGCGCTGCTCGCCGCGCCGGCCGAGGGGGTGACGCTCGCCGACAAGCAGGAAGTCACCCGCGCGCTGCTGCGTTGCGGCGCGACCATTCACGAGATCAACGCCGTGCGCAAGCACCTCTCGGCCATCAAGGGCGGGCGGCTGGCCGAGGCGGCGCATCCGGCGCGCGTGCTGACGCTGGCCATCTCGGACGTTCCCGGCGACGACCCGACGACGATCGGCTCGGGCCCGACGGTGGCCGATCCGACGACCTATGCCGACGCGCGCCGCATCCTCGCCCGCTACCGCATCACCGAGCCGGCCGCGGTGCTCGCCTGCCTCGCCGCCGAGCGCGACGAGAGCCCCAAGCCCGGCGATCCGCGCCTGACACGCAGCGACGTGGTCATCGTCGCCACGCCGCGCCGTGCGCTCGAGGCC
>CAYTWJ010000430.1:0-2289 GCA_964442055.1 uncultured Rhodospirillaceae bacterium
AGCATCAACCTCTCCTTCTACCCCGACGCCAAGATCGGCGTGCTCGGGCTCAACGGCTCCGGCAAGTCGACGCTTCTTCGGATCATGGCGGGCATCGACAATGACTTCCAGGGCGAGGCCTGGCTCGCCGAGGGGGCGACCTGCGGCTTCCTTCCCCAGGAGCCCGAGCTCGACCCCGCCCTCAACGTGATGGGCAACGTGATGGAGGGGGTGGCCGCCAAGAAGGCGATCCTCGAGCGCTACAACGAGCTCGCCATGAACTATTCCGACGAGACGGCCGAGGAGATGACCCGCCTCCAGGACGTCATCGATGCCCAGAACCTGTGGGACCTGGAGAGCCAGGTGGAGCAGGCGATGGATGCCCTGCGCTGCCCGCCGGGCGATGCCTCGATCGACAACCTCTCGGGCGGCGAGAAGCGCCGGGTGGCCTTGACCCAGCTCCTCCTGCGCCAGCCCGACCTCCTCCTCCTCGACGAGCCCACCAACCACCTCGACGCCGAGAGCGTCGCCTGGCTCGAGCAGCACCTCGCCGAGTTCCCCGGCACCGTCGTGGCCATCACCCACGACCGCTACTTCCTCGACAACGTGGCCAAGTGGATCCTCGAGCTCGACCGCGGCGCCGGCGTGCCGTGGGAGGGCAACTACTCCTCGTGGCTCGATCAGAAGAAGAAGAAGCTGCACCAGGAGGAGAAGGCCGAGAGCGCCCGGCAGAAGACGCTCGAGCGCGAGCTCGAGTGGGTGCGCATGGCGCCGCGCGCGCGCCAGGCCAAGAGCAAGGCGCGTCTCGCCGCGTACGAGAAACTGCTCGCCGAGGAGAACGAGAAGCGCGAGGAGGCGGTCGAGATCTACATCCCGCCCGGGCCGCGCCTGGGCGACGTGGTGGTCGAGGCCGACGGGCTCAAGAAGGGCTTCGGCGACCGCCTGCTCTTCGAGAATCTTTCGTTCCGCCTGCCCAAGGGCGGCATCGTGGGCGTCATCGGCCCGAACGGCGCCGGCAAGACCACGCTGTTCCGCATGATCGTGGGCCAGGAGAAGCCCGATGGCGGCAAGCTCCGCATCGGCGACACCGTGAAGCTCGCCTACGTCGACCAGTCGCGCGACACGCTGAACGGCGCCAACTCGGTGTGGCAGGAGATCTCCGGCGGCGCCGAGGTCATCGAGCTCGGCAAGCGTCAGGTGAACTCTCGAGCCTACGTCGCCGGCTTCAACTTCAAGGGCCCGGACCAGCAGAAGAAGGTCGGTGACCTCTCGGGCGGCGAGCGGAATCGCGTCCACCTGGCCAAGCTATTGAAAAGCCACGGGAATGTGCTGCTCCTCGACGAGCCGACCAACGACCTCGACGTCGACACCCTGCGCGCGCTGGAAGAGGCGCTGCTGAGCTTCGCCGGCTGCGCGGTCATCATCAGCCACGATCGCTGGTTCCTGGATCGCATCGCGACGCACATCCTCGCGTTCGAGGGCGACTCGGTGGTCCACTGGTTCGAGGGCGGCTTCACCGACTTCGAGGAGTGGAAGAAGAAGCAGTTCGGCGCCGACGCGCTCACGCCCCACCGCATCAAGTACAAGAAGCTCACCCGCTGACACGCGCTGTCAGTGCGATCCGCCACTCCCGATCGCCGCGGGTGTATGGCAGTGTCCGCGGCATGAGGCGACTCCTGGTGCTCGTGTGCCTGGTGGTGACGGCGTGCGGTGACGGCGGCGGCGGCGACGACGACGCCCCGGTGGAAGACTGCGCCAACGGCGTCGACGACGACGGCGACCACGCCGCCGACTGCCTCGACACCCAGTGTGCCGGCTCGGTGGCGTGCCTCGCCTGCGGCGACGGCATCATCTCCACTGGCGAGCAGTGCGACGGCGTGCAGCTCGCCGGGCAGACGTGCGAGTCGCGCGGGTTCGCCGGCGGCGGCACGCTCGCGTGCGGCGGCGACTGCAAGTTCGACACGTCGGGCTGCGCGTCGATGCTGGAGAACTGCGAGAACGGCGTCGACGACGACGGCGACATGAAGGCCGACTGTCTCGACTCGCAGTGCATGGGCACGCCGGCGTGCACCGGCATCACCGAGAACTGCTCGAACGGGCTCGACGACGACGGCGACATGCTCGTCGACTGCAACGACCCGAACTGCGCCGGCGTGCCGGTGTGCACCGGCGGCGGCACCGAGACGAACTGCGTGAACGGCCTCGACGACGACGGCGACTCCTTCTACGACTGCGAGGACAGCGACTGCTTCGCCGACATCAGCTGCCTCGGGCCGACCACCGAGACCTTCTGCGACGACCTCAGCGACG
>CAYTWJ010000431.1:0-2283 GCA_964442055.1 uncultured Rhodospirillaceae bacterium
GAGGGTCAGGCAGTCGCGTCCCGCTGCGGCCGTGTGGAAGGCGGGGTCGATATAATCCGGGCCGGCTTTGGCGGCGGCGACCCGCAAGCCACGCGCGCGCAGCGCCGCGATCAGGGCCAGCGTCACGGTGGTCTTGCCGCTGCCCGAGGCCGGGGCGGCGATCACCAGTCCGGCGGCGCGCACGGGAATCCTCAGCCGGCCTCGCGCCGGCCGGCTTGGCCGAGCGGATCGGCGACCAGGGTGCGGCCGGCCAGCGCGCCGAGCCAGTCGAGCCCGGCCCTGAGCGGCACCACGGCGCCGAGCACGACGATCGCCGGCGGCGCCAGCCCGGCGGCGGCGCTGTCGGCCGCGGCACGCCCAAGCGTCGTCTCCACCACGCGCTGGCCGGGCAGCGTCGCGTCGCAGACGACCGCGACCGGCTCGTCGGGCCGCCGCCCGGCGGCGAGCAGCCGTGCCGCGATCAGGTCGAGATGCCTGAGCGCCATGTACATGACGATCACCGGCGAGCCGCGCGC
This sequence comes from uncultured Rhodospirillaceae bacterium, assembly GCA_964442055.1. Classification (GTDB taxonomy): domain Bacteria; phylum Pseudomonadota; class Alphaproteobacteria; order Ferrovibrionales; family Ferrovibrionaceae; genus CAYTWJ01. Next base: position 516 of record CAYTWJ010000431.1, read on the forward strand.
CACCGCCGCCCAGTCGATGGCGTCGGGCACCACACCGCCGGCATCGTGGCCGGTGAGGAAGGTGACCACCGAATTGGTGGCGCGGTGGGTGAGCGAAATGCCGGCATAGGCGAGGCCGCCCAGCCCCGCCGAGATGCCGGGCACGACGCGGAACGGCACGCCGGCGGCGACCAGCGCCAGCGCCTCCTCGGCGCCACGCCCGAACAGCATCGGGTCGCCGCCCTTGAGCCGCAGTACGCGGCTGCCCTGGCGGGCGAGCCGGATGAGCCGGAGCGAGATGTCCGCCTGGCAGGGCGAGGGCTTGCCGCCGCGCTTGCCGGCGAATTCCCGCAACACGCCGGGCCGCGCCAGCGCCAGAACCGCCTCGCTCACCAGGGCATCAAAGACGATGGCGTCGGCGTGCCTGAGGCCGTGCAGGGCAGCGAGCGTGAGCAGCGCCGGGTCGCCCGGCCCGGCCCCGGTCAGCCAGACCGAGCCGGGCGCGAAATCCGGCATGGCGAGGGGAAGGCCGTCCATCGCCGCACTCTACACCGCGCACGCTTGGCGCGCCCAGCGCCGGCGCCGGCTGGCCAAGCGGCGGCCGCGCGTTCTATAACCGCCGCATGGCGCGCAAGCAGGGCCACGCGCTGCGCCGGGGCTGGACCACCGGCGCCTGCGCCACGGCGGCGACCCGCGCCGCCTACGCCGCCCTTCTCACCGGCGAATTCCCCGATCCGGTCGGCATTGCCCTGCCCGGCGGCGAGCGGCCGAGCTTCGCGCTGGCGCTCGAAGAGAGGGGCGAGGGCTTCGCCCGCGCCGGCATCGTCAAGGACGCGGGCGACGATCCGGACGTGACGCACGGGGCGCTCGTCGTCGCCACGGTGCGCGCCGGCTCAGCCGGCAGCGGCGTCATCTTCCGCGCCGGGGAAGGCGTCGGCACCGTGACCCGCCCCGGTCTGCCGCTCGCAGTGGGCGAGCCGGCGATCAACCCGGTGCCGCGCGAAATGATGCGGGCGGCGATCGCCGAGCTCGCGGCCGCGCACGGCGCCGCCGGCGACGCGATGGTCGAAATCTCGGTGCCCAACGGCGCGGCGCTGGCGGCGAAGACCTGGAACCCGCGCCTCGGCATCGTCGGCGGCCTCTCCATCCTCGGCACCACCGGCATCGTCGTGCCCTATTCCTGCTCGGCCTGGATTCATTCGATCCACCGCGGCATTGACGTGGCGCGCGCCGGCGGGCTTGTTCACGTCGCCGGCTGCACCGGCGCCACCTCGGAGCGGGCGGTGCGGCGGGTCCATCATCTGTCCGAGGCGGCGCTGCTCGACATGGGCGATTTCGCCGGCGGGCTGCTGAAATACCTGCGCCGCCATCCCTTGAAGCGGCTCACGCTGGCCGGCGGCTTCGCCAAGATGGCCAAGCTCGCCGCCGGCCATCTCGACCTGCATTCGGGGCGCAGCCAGGTGGATTTCGCCTGGCTCGCGGCCCAGGCGGCCGAGCTCGGCGGCGATGCCGGCTTGGCGGCGCGCGTGGCGGCGGCGCATACCGGCCTCGAGGCGCTAAGCGTTGCCGCCGCCGGCGGCATCGATCTGCCGGCGCGCATCGCCGAGGGCGCGCTGGCCACCGCCCTGCGCACGCTCGCCGGCGCCCCGGTCGCGGTCGAGGTGCTGCTCGTCGACCGGCAGGGCGCGGTGATCGGCCGCGCCGGCGCCGATGACTAGGCGGCGCCTGCTCATCCTCGGCGGCGCGCGCGAGGCGCTCGAGCTCGCGGCGCGCGCCGCCGCGCTGCCGG
>CAYTWJ010000432.1:0-2278 GCA_964442055.1 uncultured Rhodospirillaceae bacterium
CGAAATTGATCGTCTGCGAGGTCTGCCAGAGCAGCGTGAAGCCGATCGCCGCCAGGGCATAGATCGCGCCGGTGGCGAGGCCCGCAATCAAGAGCTGCAGCAAATCAGCCATGCTCGGTACCATCGCTTGTCTCGCGGCGCCCGACCGCGAGATGCGCACAGCATGCAGTGACCTGAACCCGGCCTGGGGGTCGCCGCGCCGGCCGGCGCGGCGACCCGCCGGCGCTACTTCTTCAGCTTGGGCAGGGTCTTGGTGATGACCTGCTTGCCGTCCTTGACCTCGGCAAGGAAGCTGATGCGGTCGATCTCGCCGGTCTCGTCCCAGGTCGCCTCGATCAGGATCCCGGGCGTCTTGTCGGGCGTGATCGTGAGCCCGTGCAGGGCGGCCGCGATCGCCTTGGCATCGAGCTTGCCGGCTTTCTCGGCGGCAGCCTTGATCATGTAGGGCGCGATGTAGCCTTTCACGCCGTTGTGGTCGGGCTTGTACTTGAACCGCGCCTCGAACTTGCGGCCGAATTCCTGGATGGCCGCGATGGGCGCATCGACCGTGAGGCCGACATGGCCGCGCACGCCGTTGGCGGCGTCGCCGGCGAGGTCGACCACCTTCTGGCCGAGCAGGGTGGTCTCGCCGATCAGCGGCTTGGCCAGCCCCTGCTTCTTCGCCTCGCGCAGGAAGCGCGCGCTCTCCTCCTCGTTGAGGTAGACGAAGACCGCATCGGCATCCGAGCCCTTTACCTTGACGACGTCGGCGGCAAAGTCGGCCTGGCCGCTTTCGGTCGAGATGTCCGCCGGGACCTTGATGCCGCGGCTTCCGAGCTCCTGCATGATGGCGTTGCGCCCGCCGCGGCCGAAGTCGTTGTTGACATAGACCACCGCCACCGACTTGGCCTTCACCTCGTCGCGCAGATAGTTGGCGATCTTCGGCATCGAGACGTTCTGGCCGAACGAGGTGCGGAACAGGTACTTGGATCCCTGCTGGGTCAGGTTGGCCGCCTCGCCGCCGATGATCTGCGGCACCTCGGCCTCGTTGGTGAGCTTCAGCGTGGCGCCGACCGAGCCGGAATAGATCGGCCCGAAGATCGCCACCGGCTTCTCATCGAGCGCGCGCTGGATGGCGGCGCGGGCCTTGCCGGGGTCCGAAGCGGTGTCGACGAATTCGAGCACGATCTTCTTGCCGAGGATGCCGCCCGCGGCATTGATCTCCTCGACCGCGAGGCTCGAGCCGTTCCTCCAGTTGGTGCCGACCGTGGCGCCGGCCCCGGAGAGCTCGATGATGCTCGGGATCTTGATGCTGTCCTGGGCCGCCGCCGGGGCGGCCAGGCCTGCCGCCAGCAGGCAGGCGAATAGCGCTTTCTTCAAGGCAGTACCCTCCCTAAGGATTCTCTATGTCGTTTCTTCCTGCCGGCCGACGGCCGTCCTGCATGACGGCAGGGCCGGGCCGGCCGCCCAACGCTTTGCCGAAGGCATTGTAGCGTCACTTTCCGACTTGTCATGCAGTCTTGACACGACGTTACGGCGGCCAATCCGGCGGCTGTCGAGCGTGGTGCCGAGGGCGCTCCCGGCAGGCCTTGCGGCGCGGCTGATGCCCGGAGACGAGGCGTCGGGCAGAGGCTCGGCGCCCCTTGAACACCGGCTCGCGCTTGGCGGCGAAGGCTCGAAGCACTTCGGCTGTCAATCGGCAGGGGGTTGACCCCGACAGGCTCCGAAGCCCGATCACACGGTCTGTTCCGCGAGCGGTGCAACCCTCAACCGCGTTTCACGATCCGCCGGGGTCATGGTTCGGCGCCGAATGGGGTCGAACTTCAGTGCCGGCGGACAATCGGAAAGATCGGGGCGGCGAGCCCGCCGGATCGCCGGCGAATCAGGCGGTCCGCGCCTCGCTCAGCCCGAGCTCGCGCATCAGGCGCTGGCGCATGAGGAACTTCTGCGGCTTGCCGGTGGCGGTGACCGGGAACTCGGGCACGAAGCGGATGTGGCGCGGAATCTTGTAGTGGGCGATCTGCCCCTGGCAGAAGGCGCGGATCTCGTCGGCGGTGGCCGCCTGGCCGGGCTTGAGCACGATCCAGGCGCAGACCTCCTCGCCGAACCTGGGGTCCGGCACGCCGAAGACCTGCACGTCCTGCACGGCGGGATGCCGGAACAGGAATTCCTCGATCTCGCGCGGATAGACGTTCTCGCCGCCGCGGATCAGCATGTCCTTCACCCGGCCGACGATGTTGCAATAGCCCTCGGCGTCGATCGTCGCCAGGTCGCCGGTATGCATCCAGCCCGCGGCGTC
>CAYTWJ010000433.1:0-2270 GCA_964442055.1 uncultured Rhodospirillaceae bacterium
CGTGGCGGCGAAAGCTTAGTCCACCGCGGCGCTGGATTCCACCGCCGGGGCTTCGCTAGACTGCGGCCGATTTCGCAGGGGAAACGACATGTTGCGCGCCTACCAGCTCGCCGCCTTCGGCCAGCCTTTCGTGCCCGTCGAGAAAGAGCTTCCCGTCCCGCAAGGCAGCCAGGTGCTGGTCAAGGTGCATGTCTGCGGCGTCTGCCACAGCGACCTGCATCTCTGGGACGGCTACTGGGATCTCGGCAACGACAAGAAGCTCAGCTTCGGCGGCGGCGGCAAGCTGTTGCCGCTGACGCTCGGCCACGAGATCGTCGGCACCGTGGTCGCCGTCGGCACCGAGGCACGGGAAGCCAAGGTCGGCGACCGCCGCGTCGTCTTCCCGTGGATCGGCTGCGGCGAGTGCGCGACCTGCAAGACCGGGCAGGAGCACATCTGCCAGGGCGCCGCCAAGGCCATCGGCATCTTCGTCGACGGCGGCTATGCCAGCCACGTGATGGTGCCGCATCCGCGCTACCTGGTGGATTTCGACGGCATCCCGGAAGAGCTCGCCTGCACCTATGCCTGCTCGGGCCTGACCGCCTACAGCGCGCTGAAGAAGATCGGCCCGCTCAAGGCCGGTGAGAGCCTGCTGATCGTCGGCGCCGGGGGCGTCGGCCTCAACGCCATCCGCCTCGCCCGCGCAGTCACCGGCGCGGCGCCGATCGTCGCCGACATCGACCCGGCCAAGCGCGAGGCGGCCAAGGCCAGCGGCGCCGCCGACGCCATCGACCCGGCGGCCGACGGCGCGCTCAAGAGCCTGCTCAAGGCGACCGGCGGCGTCTCCGGGGCGATCGACTTCGCCGGCGCGCCGGCCTCCTTCAATTTCGCGCAAGGGGCGCTGCGCAAGGGCGGGCGCATGGTGCTGGTCGGCCTGCTCGGCGGGGCGGTCAGCCTGTCGCTGCCGCTGCTCGCCATGCGCGCGATCTCGATCGCGGGCTCCTATGTCGGCAGCCTCGAGGAGCTGCGCGAGCTGGTCGCGCTCGCCCGCCGCGCCGGCGTCCAGCCGATCCCCATCGCCACCCGCCCGCTGGCGCAGGTGACCGAGGCGCTCGGCGACCTCAAGGCGGGCAAGGTGGTCGGCCGCGTCGTCCTGCGGCCCTAGGCCGATGCGCCGCAACCCGATGCCGGCCGAGCGCCTGCTCGGCCTCTACCGCACGATGGCACGCATCCGCGCCTTCGAGGAGACCGCCGAGCGCGCCCACCAGGCCAAGAAGGTGCCCGGCTTCATCCACCTTTCCAGCGGCCAGGAAGCGATCCCCGCCGGCGTCTGCGCCAATTTGCGCGCCACCGACCAGATCACCTCGACCCATCGCGGCCACGGCCACACGCTGGCCAAGGGCGGCGACCCGGCGGCGATGATGGCCGAGATCCTCGGCCGCAGCAGCGGCACTTGCCACGGCAAGGGCGGCTCGATGCACATCGCCGACTTCACCATCGGCATGCTCGGCGCCAACGGCGTCGTCGCCGCCGGCATGCCGATCGCGGTCGGCGCCGCCCACGCCGCGCGCCTGCTCGGCCGCGACACCGTGGTCGCCTGCTTCTTCGGCGACGGCGCGGTCAACCGGGGGCCGTTCCTCGAGAGCCTGAACTGGGCGGCGGTCTACCGCCTGCCGGTGCTGTTCGTCTGCGAGGACAACCGCTATTCCGCCACCACCGTGACGCGCACCGCCACCGCCGGCGCGGGCGGCGCGGCGCGCGCCGAGGCGATGGGCATCGCCACCTTCGCCGTCGACGGCAACGACGCCGCCGCCGTCGACGACGTGGCCGGCGAGATGATCGCCCGCATCCGCGCCGAGGGCGGCCCGCTCTTTCTCACCGCCCGCACCTACCGCTGGTCGGGCCACACCTCGCTCGACGCCGGCCTTTATCGCGATGCGGCCGAGGTCGCGGCGGCCAAGGCCGACGACCCGCTCGAGCGCACGCGCGCCCAGCTCGTCGAGCTCGGCGTCGCGCCCGAGGCGATCGACCGCCTGCGCGCCGAGGCCGAGGCCGAGATGGCCGCCGCGCTCGCCGCCGCCGAGGCGGCGCCGTGGCCCGAGCCCGAGGCCGCCCTTACCGACGTGCAGTCGAGCGGAGCGCCGACATGGGGGTGATGTCCTATGTCGAGGCGGCGCGCCAGGCGCTCGCCGAGGAGATGCGCCGCGACCCCGCCGTCTGGGTGCTGGGCGAGGATGTCGGCCGCGGCGGCGTGTTCCAGCAATACAAGGGCCTGCAGCAGGAATTCGGCC
>CAYTWJ010000434.1:0-2261 GCA_964442055.1 uncultured Rhodospirillaceae bacterium
GCCGGCGAGCAGCACTATGCTGACCAGCGGGCGGTCGCCGCCGACCAGAAGCGCGGCGAGCAGCCTGAGCAGCGGCAGCGCGAGGAGCGTCGTCGCGGCCGCGGCGGCCAGGGCGCCGGCGACGCGCAGCGCGCCGGCCCGGGCATCGACCGCCGGACCGGCCAGGTGGCCGCCGATCCAGTGGCCGACCGACAGGCCGGCGAGCACCACCGCGATGATCGCCGTCCAGGTATAGAGCGACATCCCGACATAGGGGGCGATGAGCCGCCCGGCGACGATCTCGACCACCAGCGCCGCCGCCGAGGTCAGGAACACCGTGGCGCCGAAAGCAAGGCTGCGGTGCCGGCGGGCCGCCGGCGGCGCGGGGATGCTGTCGTCTTCGGCCAGAAGCACGCGCGATCGCGAGCGGTCCGGGGTTGTCGGGGCGGTCGCTACCAGACCTTCACGTCCTTGCCCTGCTTGCGCAGGCGCTCGGCATACTCGTCGAGATATTTCTGGAAGTGGATGTCCGCATAGCGCTTCTCGTGCACGTAGTGGAACATCGCGCCGAAATGGAACGGGCGGAAATAGCCCGGCATCCGCGCCACTTCGGCGTCGCGCCCGCTCTTGCCCACCACATCCTTCACTTCTTCGGGAAAGAACATGATGGTCGGCGTGTAGACGATGCCCCATTTCCGCGCCAGCTGCTTCTCGGCCAGCACCTGGCCGTCGAAGTCAGTCACCTCGCGGTCGCCCCAGAGGTTGAGCTGGATGACGTTGAAGTTCTCGCGGAGGTACTTGTTGATGTAGGGGTCGGCGAGGTTGATCGTGTGGGTTTCCTTGCAATAGGGGCAGCCGCGCTGCTCCCACATCACCACCAGCCGCTTGCCGGCCTTGGCGCTGTCGGCGAGGTCTTCCTTCAGGTCGAGGAAGGAATGCAGGAACCAGGGTTGGATGTAGAGACCGTCCTCGCCAAGGGCCGGCTCTGTGCGCTGGGGCTCTTCCGCCGCCGCGATCGGACCCGCGAAGGCGGCAAGCAGGAAGGCCGCCGCCGAGAGGACACCTGCGAATCGTGTCATCGTCGTATCCTCGCGAAAGCCATTTGGTGCCAAGCCTAGCACCGCCGCCCCTGCCGCCCAAGCGTCCTCACCGTCCGGCCGCGCCGAGGCTGACCTAATGCCGGCCGGCGGCAGCGCTGGTGACCTGCGCCGGTCCGCTGCGGCAATCGCTGACGCAGGCCTCGCCCTGCACGTCGGGACGGGGATCGTCGGCGAGGAAGCCATCGCGGTTCGGCATCCTGATACCGCGCAAGACATCGGCATCCGCCACAGCGTCGGCCGGCAGGAGATCGTTGAGATGCAGCAGATAGCCGGCCACGGCATAGATTTCGGCCACAGCGAGCGAACCCGGTTCGGCGAACGGCTGGGCGCGGCGGATATAGTCGAACAGCGTCGGCGCGTAGGGCCAGAAGCTGCCGATCGTACGCTGCGGCTGATCCCCGCCGAGCGTGCCGCGCCCGCCGGCGAGGGCGGGAAAAAGCCCCTTCCCCTCGGCGAAATCGCCGTGGCAGCCAGCGCAGCGCTGCTCGAAGATGCGCTCGCCCTCGGCAACCGAGCCGCCTCCGGGCGGCAACCCCGCACCGTCGGGCCCGCGCACGTCAATATCCCAGGCGGCGATCTCCTGCTCGGCCGGCGTGCGGCCGAGGCCGAGGCGCTCCGCCGCCTCCGTCGCAGCGGATGCCGCGACCAGCACCGCCACGAGCGCCGCCTCACGCCAGCTGGACATTGTCGACCGTGCCGTCGGCGTTGACGCGCCAAGTATGGATCGCGTTCTTGTGATAAATCGAATTGACGCCGCGCGCGGCGCGCAACTGCGCGATCGTCGGCTGCACGTAGCCGGCCTCGTCGGTCGCCCGCGCCTGCAAGAGCGCCGGAACGCCGTCCCAGCGCCAGGGCAGGCGAAAGCGCGTCAGCGCCATCGGCAGCACCGGCTCTTGCAGCCGCGCCGGCCGCCAGTTCGCGCCGCCGTCCAGCGACACGTCGACACGCGCGATGCGGCCCCGCCCCGACCAGGCGAGGCCGCGGATTTCATAGGGACCCCTATCGGCGAGCCCCACCTCGGGGCTCGGGAAGGTGATGCAGGAATTGGCCTCCTGCACGAAGGTGAACTGGCGCGCCGTGCCGTCCGGCATCAGGTCGGTGTAGCGCGCCGTCTCCTCGCGATGATGCCAGGGCTGGTCGCCGAGCTTGAGCCGCCGCAGCCACTTGACGTTGATCGCCCCT
>CAYTWJ010000435.1:0-2247 GCA_964442055.1 uncultured Rhodospirillaceae bacterium
GACGCCATGCCGGGCAAGCAGATGGCGATCGACGCCGACCTCTCGGCCGGGCTGATCGACGAGAAGGAGGCGCGCGCCCGCCGCCGCTCGCTCGAGGACGAGAGCAATTTCTTCGGCGCCATGGACGGCGCCGCCAAGTTCGTGCGCGGCGACGCCATCGCCGGCCTGCTGATCACCTTCATCAACGTCATCGGCGGCATCGTCATCGGCGTCGCCCAGATGGGCCTGACCTTCTCGCAGGCCGCCCACAGCTACATGATCCTGACCGTCGGCGACGGCCTGGTAACCCAGGTGCCGGCGCTGATCGTCTCGACCGCCGCCGGCCTGATGGTGTCGAAGGCCGGCATCACCGGCTCGACCGACAAGGCGGTGTTCGCGCAGCTCGGCGGCTATCCCAAGGCGCTCGGCATGAGCGGCGCGCTGATGGCGGCGCTCGGCCTCGTTCCCGGCATCCCGATGCTGCCCTTCATGCTGCTGGCGGCGGCCGCCGGCGGCAGCGCCTGGCTGATCTCGCGCCGGCACGAGGCGCAGGCCGCCGCCGAGCGCGCCCACGAGGCGGCGCAGGCGGCGGCGCCGCTCGAGGAGCCGATCGGGGCGACGCTGGCCATCGACGAGCTGCGCATCGAGCTCGGCTACGGCCTCTTGCCGCTGGTCAACGACGCGCGCGGCTTCCGGCTGACCGACCAGATCAAGGCGCTGCGCCGCCAGCTCGCCACCGAGACCGGCTTCGTCATGCCGAGCGTGCGCATCCTCGACAACATGCAGCTGCCCTCGAACGCCTACGTGATCCGCATCATGGAGGTCGAGGCCGGGCGCGGCGAGCTGCGCATCAACCATCTGCTGGTCATGGACCCGCGCGGCGAGAAGATCGCGCTGCCGGGCGAGGAGACGGTCGAACCGACCTTCGGCCTGCCGGCGGCGTGGATCGACGAATCGCTGCGCGAGGACGCGCTGTTCCGCGGCTACACCGTGGTCGAGCCGGGCACCGTCGTCACCACCCACCTCACCGAGGTGATCAAGGACAACATGGCCGACCTCTTGTCCTATGCCGAGACGCAGAAGCTGCTCGACGAGCTGCCCAAGGAGCAGCAGAAGCTGGTCGCCGACCTGGTGCCGGCGCGGATCACCCTCAACGCCGTCCAGCGCGTGCTGCAGAACCTGCTCGGCGAGCGCGTCTCGATCCGCGACCTGCCGGCGATCCTCGAAGCGGTTTCCGAGGCCGTCGCCTACACCCAGAACATCACCCACATCACCGAGCACGTGCGCGGCCGCCTCGCTCGCCAGCTCAGCAACGCCAACCTCAGCGTCGACGGCCACATCCCGCTGGTCACCTTGTCGCCGCAATGGGAGCAGAGCTTCGCCGAATCGCTGGTCGGCCAAGGCGAGGAGCGCCAACTCAGCATGGCGCCGAGCCGACTGCAGGAATTCATCGGCGCCGTGCGCCAGACCTTCGACCGGCTGGCGCTCGAGGGCCACATGCCGGTGCTGCTGACCAGCCCGCTGGCACGGCCGTTCGTGCGCTCGATCGTCGAGCGCTTCCGGCCCGCCACCGTGGTGATGTCGCAGAACGAGATCCACCCCAAGGCGCGGCTGCGCACCCTCGCGCAGATCTGATCGATGCGGCTCAAGACTTTCAGCGCGGCGACGATGCAGGAGGCGATGGCCCAGGTCCGGGCCGCCCTCGGCGACGACGCCGTCATCGTCTCGACCTACCGCTCGAGCCGGGGGCGCGGCGTCGAGATCACCGCCGCGGTCGAGCCTGACCCGGCCGAGCGTCAGCCCGCCACGCCCGCAGCCACACAGGCCCCGGCCAAGGCTGCCACGCCGGTGACCATTCGCGTCGGCCGGGCTACCGGCCCGACCATGGCACCAGATAGTCTCGTGCAGGACCGCTTCGCCGCTTACAGCAAGATTAACCCGCATGTCAAGTTCGAGTACGAAACGGTGCCGTTCGCGGACTACTACCAGAAGCTGGGGCTGGCGCTGAGCGGCAAGACGGCCCCCGACGCGTTCATCGTCAACGAGGTCTGGGCCTACGCCGACGCGGGGCACATCGTGCCGGCTCCCAAAGAGTTCGCCGACGACGTGACCCAGAACTTCGGCAAGGCCGCCCAGCCGCCGACCTACAAGGGCCAGGTCTGGGCCTACCCGCTTGAGGGTGGGCTGCGCTTGGTACTTTACAACAAGGACCATTTCAAGGAGGCGGGCATACCCTTCATCTTCGACCCCGGCCAGGGACTGCCGATG
>CAYTWJ010000436.1:0-2241 GCA_964442055.1 uncultured Rhodospirillaceae bacterium
GCTGACTTCCGGCCCCTGGTGGAAGAAGATGCAGGCGGCGATCGGGATTGCGATTTGGCCTCTCGTCCTCGACGGCCGCGAAATCGCGCGCCTCGACGTGCGAGATCTATTGCCCTGACGCAGCCTGCGGCAACGGATGGTCCGCTTTGGCCAGGGCGTCCATCTCGCGGTTCAGGATGTTCAGCAGGGTCTGCAGGAAGACGACGACCATTGGGCCCACCAGGATGCCGATCGGTCCAAGGGCTTGGACGCCGCCCAGCACGCTGAGTAAGGCCAGCAAGGGGTGCAGCTTGGAGCGCCCGTGCAGCACCCACGGCTTGACGACGTTGTCGGCCATGGACACGACGAGGAACCCGTAGGCGGCCAGCAACACCGCTGCCCAGGTGCGTTCCTCGTACAGGTACAGCCATAGACTGACGGGCACCCAAACCGAGGCCGCGCCCAGGAACGGAATCAGGGCCAAGACCATCGTCAACAGCATCAGGACGATACCGCGCTGGCTCGAGGCGGTGGCCGCGCTCATGCCCACCTGTCCAGGCGCAGACGCGGCCCTCGGCGCGCGTCCGGTGGCGGTCGCGGCGCTATTCGCCGGCCAGCCAGGTGCGCGCCGGCGTGGCGGCGACGCGCCCCTCGATCTCCTCGCGCGCCTGGCGGAAGCGGGCGAGCTCGCGCCCCTCGAGCACCCGGCCGGTCGGCAGGCGCACGCTCAAGGGGTTGATGTGGCTGTTGTTGACCAGCACCTCGTAATGGAGGTGCGGCCCGGTCGAGAGCCCGGTCGACCCGACCTGGCCGATCACCTGGCCCTGGCGGACGCGCTGGCCGGCGCGCACGGCGATGCGGCTCATGTGGGCGTAGGCGGTGGAATAGCCGCTGCTGTGGCGGATGCGCACGTAGTTGCCGTAGCCGCCGTTGACGCCCGCCGTCTCGACCAAGCCATCGCCGGCCGCCTGGATCGGCGTGCCGGTGGCGGCGGCGAAGTCGACGCCCTTGTGCATCTTGGTGTAGCCGAGCACGGGGTGGCTGCGCTTGCCGAAGCCCGAGGTCAGCCGGGCGCCGTCCATCGGCGTGCGCAAAAGCGCCTTGCGCACGCTCTGGCCGCGGGCGTTGAAATAGTCCGGCCGGCCGTCGTCGCTCGGCGCGTAGAGGAAGTAGCGCAGGTCGCTGCCCTTGAGCGCCATCGAGGCATAGAGGAGCCGGCCTTCCTTCACCGCCTTGCCGGCATCGTCGTAGAAGCGCTCGAAGAACACTTCGAAGCTGTCGCCGGGCTGGACCTCGCGCTGGAAGTCGACGTCGTAGCTGAACAGCCGGATCATCTCGCCGAGGATGGCCGACGGCAGGCCGGCCTCGAGCGCGGCGTTGTAGAGGTTGTCCTCGATCACGCCGGTGGCGCGCGCGAAGCCCGGATCGAACTCGCGGACGATCTCCTGCGCCGAGAAGCCGGTGTCCTCGCGCACCACCTCGACGCTGCGCTCGACGCTGTCGTTGAGATTGAGCGCCGCGAGCCGGTAGCCCTCGTCGCCGGCGCGCTCGAAGGTGAGCGTGATCTCCTGGCCGAGCTGCAGGCGGCGCGGATCGTAGAGCGGCTTCAGCGCTGCGATCGCCTGGTGCGAATCGCCGCTGTCGGCGCCGGCGGCGGTGAGGAGCTTCATCAGCGTGTCGCCGCGCCCGACCGCGATCGTCTTCACCAGCCGCACCGGGTTGAGCTCGATGTCGGGCAGCAGGCGGTCGGGCAGCAGCCGCGCCGCTGCGGTAGCGAGATCGGGCTGCTCGAGCAGGGCCTCGATCAGCGGCGGCGGGCTGAAGACCGGCAGGATCGCGCTGCGCGCCGGCGCCTCGTCGTCGAGGCGGTGAACCTCGACCGGCGCCCGGCCGGCGGCCCGCGGCTGCGGTCCGGCGAGCGAGCCAAGCACGATCGCGCCGGCGACCAAGAGGCTGGCAAAGGTGATCGGAAGGGCGAGGGAACCGGCGCCGTCGGTGGCGGCGCGGGCAGGCAGGTCGGCGGGGTGGCGCGGTCTGGTCACGGGGTCCGTCGGCTGCCGATTCGCTTATGGTTAATAATGGGTTGCAAGATGCTGGGCGGCTCGCCCGTCGTCAAGCGATATTGTCGGTGGCGCCGCTGAATGCATGGTTAACGGCGGCCGGCCGGCATCGTGACATTTTGGTGAGAAGGCCGTTGACTCGCTCGGGGGCCTTGCGTATAAGCGCGGCTCTGCTGACGCGGTTGGGCGTTCCCCGGTTTTT
>CAYTWJ010000437.1:0-2219 GCA_964442055.1 uncultured Rhodospirillaceae bacterium
AGGCCGTCGACACCGTCATCGGCCGGCCCGGCCTGTCGCCGAAGAGCATCAACAGCCTCGAGGGCGAAAAGGGCCTCAAGATCTACACCGTGGCCGACACCACCTGCCACTGGCTCTGCATGAACCAGACGAAGAAGCCGCTGGACAACGTCAAGGTGCGCCAGGCGATCAACTACGCCATTCCGATCCAGGCCATCCTGCCCAACGTCCTCTACGGCTACGGCAGCCAGATGAAGAGCCCGGTGCCCAACCTGACGCCCGGCTACGACGGCGCGATCTCGCCCTACAAGCACGACCTCGCCAAGGCCAAGGCGCTGATGGCCGAGGCCGGCCTCGCCAACCAGACCATCCCGATGGATCTGGCGATCCGCGCCGGCTGGCTGCCGCACGAGCAGGCGGCGACGTGGATTCAGCGCGAGCTGGAGAAGATCGGCTTCAAGATCAACATCGTGCGCGAGACCGACGCCACCTTCCGCCAGGTGGCCTCGAAGGGCGACCACCAGCTGTCGATCGAGTCTTTCCAGTCGTGGATCAACGATCCCTTCTATCACATGTTCTTCAACTTCCACAGCAAGGCGAAGGGAACCAACACGGCGTTCTATTCGAACCCGGCGATCGACAAGATCATCGACGAGAACATGCACGAGGTGGACGCCAAGAAGCGGCTGGCCGCAGCCAAGGAGGCGCAGAAGATCGTCATCGGCGAGGCGGTGTGGGGCTTCCTCTGGTACGATAACTGGACCCGCGTCGCCCGCGCCGACCTCAGCGGCTTCGAGAAGCGGTGGGACACCTTCGACCGCTTCCGCTCGCTGAAGCTGGGCTGAGCGCCCCGTCGCAGTGCAGGGACGGCCAGCGCGGCTAGGATAAGGGACCGATGGGCTTCACCGCTTTCCTTCTCCGCCGGCTCGCGCTGGTCGTCCCCACGCTGTTCGGGGTCACCCTGGTCAGCTTCTTCCTCACCTACATGCTGCCGGGCAACCCGGCGATGGTGAAGGCCGGTTCGCTGGCCACCGCCGAATACATCGAGGAAATCGAGCGCAAGATGGGGCTCGACCAGCCCTGGCCGGTGCAGTACGGCCGCTATGTCTCGGGCCTCGTGCGCGGCGATCTCGGCGAAAGCCACTCGACCGGCCGTCCGGTGCTCGAGGACTTCCTGCAACGGCTCCCGGCTACGCTCGAGCTCACGCTCGCCAGCCTGGTCATCGCCGTGGTCTTCGGCCTGCCGCTCGGCGTGCTCTCGGCGGTGCACCGCGACAGCCTGATCGACCATATCGGCCGCATCGTCGGCGTCGCCGGGGTGGCGATGCCGAGCTTCTGGATCGGCCTCCTGCTGATCTTCGTCTTCTTCTACCATCTGGGAGTCGCGCCGCCGCCGCTCGGCCGCCTCGGCGCCGATCTGTCGCCGCCCGGCGCGATCACCGGCATGTACGTCATCGATTCGCTGCTGACCGGCAACTGGCGGACGCTGGCCTCGAGCCTGCACCAGCTCTCCCTGCCGGCGGCGACGCTCGGCTTCACGGTGATGGCGCCGCTCGCCCGCATGGTGCGCGCGACGATGCTCGAGATCCTCGAATCCGACTTCGTCAAGGCCGCCTGGGCGGCGGGGCTGCCGCGGCGCCAGGTGATCTACGGCGACGCCTTGCGCAACGCTCTGATTCCGGTCATCACCATTCTCGGCGTCGTCTTCGGCTTCCTGATGGCCGGCAACGCCGTCGTCGAGAGCGTGTTCGCCTGGCCGGGCATCGGCAACTACGCGGTGACCGCGCTGCTGACCAAGGATTCCGGCCCGATCCAGTCCTTCGTGCTCTTCGTCGCGGTGATGTACGTGATCGTCAATTTGCTCGTCGATGTCGTGTACGGCCTCGTCGATCCGCGCATCCGCCTCGGATGATCGCGGCGTCGCCGGCCCGCGGGATGGCCCGCCCGTGACCTTCTCCCCCCAGGCCCGGAACACCTGGCGCCGCATCCGGCGCAATCCGCTGTCGTTCGGCGCGATCTGCGTCATCGCGCTGATCGCAGCGGCGGCGGCGCTGGCGCCGTGGATCGCCCCCTTCGACCCCGACGAGACCGACGCGGCGGTGGCCCTGCAGTCGGTCGGCTGGCGGCATCTGCTCGGCACCGACCTCTACGGGCGCGACCAGCTCTCGCGCATCATCCATGCGGCGCGCATCGACCTCGCCGTCGCCGATGCGGCCACCGTCGGGGCGCTGGACGCGGGC
>CAYTWJ010000438.1:0-2218 GCA_964442055.1 uncultured Rhodospirillaceae bacterium
GTCGAGCTCGCCAACGTCAAGATGTCGATGAACCCCTTCGACGAGATCGCCGTCGAGGAGGCGATCCGGCTCAAGGAGAAGGGCCTGGCGAGCGAGATCGTCGCCGTGTCGATCGGGCCGCAGGCGGCGCAGGAGACCATCCGCACCGCGCTGGCGATGGGCGCCGACCGCGGCATCCTGGTCAAGACCGACGCCGAGGTGCAGCCGCTCGCCGTGGCCAAGATCCTCAAGGCGGTGGCCGAGGCCGAGGCGCCGGGCCTGATCATCGCCGGCAAGCAGGCGATCGACGACGACTCCAACCAGACCGGGCAGATGCTCGCCGCGCTGCTCGGCTGGCCGCAGGGCACCTTCGCCTTCCGCATCGAGCTCAAGGACGGCAAGGCCACCGTGGTGCGCGAGGTCGACGGCGGCCTGCAGACGGTCGAGATCCGGCTGCCGGCGGTGGTCACCACCGACCTGCGCCTGAACGAGCCGCGCTATGCCAGCCTGCCCAACATCATGAAGGCGAAGAAGAAGCCGATCGACGAGAAGACGCCGGCGGATCTCGGCGTCGACATCGCGCCGCGGCTGAGGACGCTCGGCGTCGCCGAGCCGCCCCGGCGCAAGGCCGGCGTCAAGGTGGCGAGCGTCGGCGAGCTGGTCGAGAAGCTGCGCAAGGAAGCGGGGGTGATCTGAGATGGCCAGCCTCGTCGTCGCCGAACACGACAACGCGCAAGTGCGGCCGCCGACCCTGAACACCGTCGCCGCCGCGGCGCAGATCGATGCCGAGGTGCACGTGCTGGTCGCCGGCGCCGGCTGCGCCGCCGCCGCCGCCGCTGCGGCCAAGGTCGCCGGCGTCGCCAAGGTGCTGGTCGCCGACGACGCCGCCTACGCCAACCAGCTGGCCGAGAACATGGCGCCGCTGGTCGCCGGGCTGGCCAGGAACTACGCCGCCGTGCTGGCGCCGGAGACCACCACGGGCAAGAACTTCATGCCGCGGGTGGCGGCGCTGCTCGACGTGGCGCAGCTTTCCGGCATCGTGCAGGTGGTCTCGCCCGACACCTTCGTGCGGCCGATCTATGCCGGCAATGCGATGGCCACCGTGCAATCGGCCGACAAGACCAAGGTCATCACCGTGCGCGCCACCGGCTTCGCCGCCGCCGCCGCCGACGGCGGCAGCGCCGCGGTCGAGCCGGTGAGCGGGCCGGGCGAGCAGAACCTGGCCCGCTTCGTCGGCCAGGAGCTGCAGAAGTCGGACCGCCCCGAGCTGACCTCGGCCCGCATCATCGTTTCCGGCGGCCGCGGCATGGGCTCGGGCGAGAACTTCAAGCTGATCGAGCGCGTCGCCGACAAGCTCGGCGCGGCGGTCGGCGCCAGCCGCGCCGCGGTCGATGCCGGCTTCGTCCCCAACGACTACCAGGTCGGCCAGACCGGCAAGATCGTCGCGCCAGAGCTCTACATCGCCGTCGGCATCTCGGGCGCGATCCAGCATCTCGCCGGCATGAAGGATTCCAAGGTGATCGTCGCCATCAACAAGGACGAGGAAGCGCCGATCTTCCAGGTCGCCGATTACGGGCTGGTGGCCGACCTGTTCAAGGCGCTGCCGGAGCTCGAAGCGGAACTCGCGAAATGACAGGACAGCAGCCGGCAATGGGCTCCGACATCAACATCAGGAAGATCGGCGTCATCGGCGCCGGACAGATGGGCAACGGCATCGCTCATGTCTGCGCGCTCGCCGGCTTCGACGTCATGCTCAACGACGTCAACCGCGAGCAGCTCGGCCGGGCGATCGAGACCATCACCGGCAACATGAACCGGCAGGTGGCGCGCGGCAAGATCGGGGAGGCCGAGCGCGACGCCGCGCTCAAGCGCATCAGCACCTCCGATTCGCTGGACGCGATGCAGGACGCCGACCTGGTGATCGAGGCGGCGACCGAGAACGAGCAGGTGAAGAAGAAGATCTTTGCCGCGCTCTGTCCCAAACTGGGCCCGCAGGCGCTGATCGCCACCAATACCTCGTCGATCTCGGTGACCCGTCTGGCGGCCGCCACCGATCGGCCCGAGCGCTTCATGGGCATGCATTTCATGAACCCGGTGCCGGTGATGCAGCTGGTCGAGCTGATCCGCGGCATCGCCACCGAGGACGACACCTTCGCCGCTGCCCGCAGCTTCATCGAGAGCCTCGGCAAGAGCATCGCCGTGTCGGAGGACTTCCCTGCCTTCATCGTCAACCGCATCT
>CAYTWJ010000439.1:0-2182 GCA_964442055.1 uncultured Rhodospirillaceae bacterium
GGCGGTTCCCGAGGAGAATGGCGCGCCCGTCGACACGGCCGCGGATGCCGTGACCGGGGATCGCCTCGAAGCCGGCGACCGCCGGCAGCGCGATGCCACGGTGGCGCGCGGCGCGCACGATCGCCTCGCCGAGCGGATGCTCCGAGCCGACCTCGACCGCGGCGGCGAGGCGCAGCACCTCGCGCTCGTCGGCGGCGGCGAGCGGCAGGACATCGGTGACGTTGGGCTCGCCCCGCGTCAGCGTCCCGGTCTTGTCGAAGACCACCGAGGTCAGTTGGCGCGCCCGCTCGAGCACCTCCGCGCCGCGGATCAGGATGCCGGCCTCCGCCCCCTTGCCGACCCCGACCATCAGCGCCGCCGGGGTGGCGATGCCGAGCGCGCACGGGCAGGCGATGATCAGCACCGCGATGAAGGCGAGCAGCCCTTGCGGGAAGTCGCCGGCAAGCCACCAGCCGGCGAAGGCGAGGACGGCGACGCCGACCACCGCCGGGACGAAATAGCGTGTCACCTCGTCGGCCAGGCGCTGCACCGGCGCGGTGCTGGCCTGCGCCTCCTCGACCAGGCGGATGATCTGGGCGAGCGCGGTGTCGGCGCCGACGCGGGTGGCGCGCAGCCGAAGAAGCCCGCTGCGGTTCAGCGTGCCGCCGATCAGCGCCGCGCCAGGCCGCTTCTCCACCGGCATGGACTCGCCGGTGAGCATCGATTCGTCGACCGCCGAGGCGCCATCGAGCACGGTCCCGTCGGTCGGAATCCGCTCGCCCGGCCGCACCACCAGCACCTCGCCCGCCATCACCTGCTCGGCCGGGATCTCGGTCTCGCTGCCGTCGCGGATCACGTGCGCGAGCGCCGGCCGCAGGTCCATCAGCTTGCGCACGGCGGCCGAGGAGCGCGTCTTGATGATCTCCTCCATGTACTTGCCGAGCAGCACGAAGGCGATGATGACGGCGGAAACCTCGAAATAGACGTCGCGCTCCTCGACCTCGACCGGCAGCACGTCGGGGAAGAAGATCACCGCCACGCTGTAGACGTAGGCCGTGGTGGTGCCCAGCGCGATCAGGAAGTCCATGTTGACCGTGCGGGTGCGGATCGCCGTCCAGGCGCCCTTGTAGAAGCCCCAGCCGCCGATGAACTGCACCGGCGTGACGAGGAGGAACAGCCACACGCCCCAGGTGAACCAGGGCAGCGCGGGAATCGGCGCCCAGGTGACGATGGTGGCGCCGGTGGCGAGCGCGAGGAACGCGCCGGCGCGCAGGATGGCGAGCGCCAGCACGCCGGTGAGCGCCACCGCGACGCGCGTGCGCATCGACTTGAGCTCGGCCTCCGGCGATTCGAAGGTGCGCTGGCAGGCGGGGCTGCAGAAATACCAGGTGCGCCCGCCGCGCTCCGAGCGCAGCGCGGTGGCCTTGTCGACCATCATGCCGCAGATCGGGTCCTTGGCCAGGTTCCTGCCCGCGGCCAAGGCGGCGGCATGCGCGGCTTTGTCCATAGGCGGCTCCGTTGCCTGCCGTCAGCGCGATCGCGCCGCGAAGAAGTTGTAGAGCGGCCCGAAAATCAGCGCGACGTACCAGCCGTAGCCGAACGATTCGACGAGGCCGAGGATGAAGCTCGTCCAGCTCAGCAGCTTGAAGCCCGGCAAGAACAGCGACAGCATGGCGTGGTTGAGCACCGCGCCGGGAAGCAGCAGATAGAGAAGAATGCACAGGACGTAGGAAATGGCGAAGAAGAGGCCGAGGCTCAGCCCCAAGGCGACGACGGGAACAAGCCTGTCGGCGCCGTTGCGGCCTCGGCCGGATGCGGCGATGTCAGTCATGGTGATGCTCCTTGGATGGCGAGGCCCCCTTGGCCGCCGCCAGATATCTGTCGGGTGATGCTTCGAACTTGTCGCGGCAATCGGCCGAGCAGAAGTAGAAGACGCGGCCGCCATGCACGCTCGATCGGGCCCCGGCGGTGGCGATGGTCATGCCGCAGACCGGATCGACGTCCCGTTCCGGCGGCACCCAGCGCGCCTCGCCGCCATGCTCGGCCGCGCGGTCATGGCCGGCATGACGGCGATGGCCGAAGATGTGCGCGCCGCAGCCGAAGCGCATGATGGCCACGATCACGACTGCCCAGAGGGGGAAGTAAAGCAGCGATTCCATCGCTCGGCCCTCCGACGTGGAATGCGGCCGCGGAAGCCGGCGAC
>CAYTWJ010000440.1:0-2180 GCA_964442055.1 uncultured Rhodospirillaceae bacterium
CGCAGAGAGCAAGGGCGCGCGCCAGCGCGCCGGCGGCGCGTCTCAGCGCCGGCACATCGCCAGCACGCGCGACGGCCCGCCATAGGCCGCCACCGTCTTCGGCGCGCCGACGAAGAGCGTGCAGGAATCGGCGCGCGCCTGGGCGAGCTGGCCGAGGTTGGCGGCGTTCTCGACGAACTTCCAGCCGCGCTGCAATCCGCGCACGTGGCAGTGCCAGGAATCGGTCACCAGGTCGCCCTTCGGCCCGCCGCTGTTCTCGCCGGAGTCGATGCCGATATTGTCCATCACCAGGCCGTTGATGCGGAACTTGCCGGCGTTCTCGAGCGCGATGATCGCGTCGCACGCGGCCTGGCTGAAGCCGGGATAATTCCAGCCGTTGATGTAGGGGCTCTTGGCCATGTCGGGCTCCATGAAGAAGCGCGACCAGCCGGCATTGGCGACGATCCACACCCCGGCCTTGATCTTGCCCTTCACCGCGTCGATGTCGGCCTTGGTCACCACCGCCCGCGAGCTGTTCGAGAAGTCGGTGACCTTCCTGTCCGGGCTCGGCTTGCCGCCGTTCTTGTCGAGCACCGCCTGCACGCGCGAGCTGATGTCGATGAAGACCACCGGGCCGATCAGCTCGCTCGGCTTGAGCTCGTCGATGCTGCGCTGGTCGGGCTTCGCCTGCTCGGCGCTGTTCGCGGCGTTGATGAAATGGCCCGGGGAATCGATGTGCGTGCCGTGATGGTCGGCGAGCAGGACGCGGCCGAGGCCGAAATAGCCGCGATTGGTCTCGAATTTCGGCAGCACCTCGTAGACCGCCTGGGCGCCGAAGGTCGGCACCGCGATGCTGTTGCGGTAGGGCTTGGTCAGATCGGGCTTGGAGATGTCGCCGTTGAGCGGCGCGAAAGTGCCGATCGGATGGGTGAGATCGACGGTGAACGTCTGCGCCGCCGCGGCCGTCGCCAGGCCGAGGACACCCGCCAAGACGAGCACGCTGCCAGCACGCCAACTGCCTGCCATGACGCCCCCCTTTGGTTGTTCGCGGACCCTGCCGCTCATCCGGTCCGTCGCCGGATGGTGGAATATCCGGCCGGATATTACCGCCGGCCGGGCGCGGCGGCGGCGCGGCGCGCGGCGGCCGTCATCCGCCGCGGCGCGGCCGGCTGGCGAAGCGGATCGCCTCCTCGGCGGCGCGGACCAGCGCGCGCGCCTTGTTGACCGTCTCCTGGTACTCGGCCTCGGGGTCGGAATCGTAGACCACGCCGCCGCCGGCCTGCACGTACATCACCCCGTCCTTGACCACGGCGGTGCGCAGCGCGATGCAGGTGTCCATCGAGCCGTTGGCCGAGAAGTAGCCGACGCCGCCGGCATAGACGCCGCGCCGCTCCTTCTCCAGCTCGTCGATGATCTCCATCGCCCGCACCTTGGGCGCGCCCGACACGGTGCCGGCCGGGAAGCCGGCAACCAGCGCGTCGATGGCGTCGTGGCCGGCGGCGATCTCGCCCTCGACGTTGGAGACGATGTGCATGACGTGGCTGTAATGCTCGATCGTCATCCGCTCGGTGACCTTCACCGTGCCGATGCGGGCCACCCGGCCGACGTCGTTGCGGCCCAGGTCGAGCAGCATCAGGTGCTCGGCCCGCTCCTTGGGGTCGGCGAGCAGCTCGGCGGCGAGCGCGGCGTCCTCTTCGGCGGTGGCGCCGCGCCGGCGCGTGCCGGCGATCGGGCGGATCGTCACCTTGCCGTCGCGCAGCCGCACCAGGATCTCGGGGCTCGAGCCGACCACGGCGAAGGCGCCGAAGTCGAGGTAGAACAGGAAGGGCGAGGGGTTGGTGCGCCGGAGCGCGCGGTAAAGCGCGAAGGGCGGCAGGCGGAAGGGCACGGCGAAGCGCTGCGACGGCACCACCTGGAAGATGTCGCCGGCGACGATGTAGTCCTTCGCCTTGCGCACCATCGCGTAGTATTCCTCGCGCGTGGTGTTCGAGACGGGTTCGGGCGGCTGCTGTTCCGCGGCCGGCGGCTCGCGGCCGTGGCTGAGCGGCCGCTCGAGGTCGGCGACGGCGTCGGCGACCCGCTCGCAGGCCAGCGCATAGGCCGCCTCGGCATCGCCGCCCGCCTTCGGCCACACCGGCGTCACCACGGTGATGAGGTCGAGCACCGAATCGAAGATCGCCATCACCGTCGGCCGCAGGAAC
>CAYTWJ010000441.1:0-626 GCA_964442055.1 uncultured Rhodospirillaceae bacterium
TGCACCATCTGGTTCGCGCGGATCTCCGCCGGGGTGCCCTCGACGACGTTCCGCCCGTCGTGCATCATCGTCACGTACTGCGCGACGGTGAGCGCGACGTCCATGTCGTGCTCGATCAGGATCAGCGTCACGTCGGGCGGGAGCCCGAGCAGGAGCTCGGTGAGGCGCTCGCGCTCGCCACGCGAGAGACCGGATGCGGGCTCGTCGAGCATCATCAGCGTCGGCTCGACGGCGCTCGCCATCCCGACCTCGAGCTGGCGCTGCTCGCCGTGCGAGAGGTCGCGCACGAGCGTGTCGGCCTTGTGCCCGAGCCACACCCGCTCGGCCGCCTCGCGGGCGCGCGCCCGCAGCGCGCGGTCCTTCCCGCGCCGCACGATGCGCAGCCGGCCGCCGTCGTGCCCGATGATCGCGAGCACGATGTTGTCCTGCACCGTGAGGCCCGGGAAGAGCCGCGTCTTCTGGTAGGTGCGCGCGAGCCCCATCGCGGGGCGCACGCGGGCCGGAAGGAAGGTGACGTCCTCGCCCATCACCTCGATCGTCCCCGAGGTCGGGTGGAAGTCTCCCGCGACGAGGTTGAACAGCGTCGTCTTGCCGGCGCCGTTCGGGCCGAGGATCGCGCGGCGCTC
>CAYTWJ010000441.1:636-2143 GCA_964442055.1 uncultured Rhodospirillaceae bacterium
TCCCCCGCGGCGTCTTGCGGGCGCCGGGCGTGCCGCGCCTCCCACGGCCTGGACGCCGCCGAAGCGCCGGCCGACCCCCCGCAAGCGGAGGATCGGCGCGACGCTCGGTGCTGCTGCTGCGGTCACCCGACCTACTTGATGACCTGGTTCGTGATCACGCCGTTCTTGACCACCTTGATCTTCCCCTGCCACGGCAGCTTCTTCTTCACGCACGGTGGCTGCGTGCGGCCGGGCGGCGGGCTCGACTTCTTGAACAGCCCGCCGAACGACTGGTCGACGTTCGGCACGTAGCCGACGACCACAGGCGCCACGCCGCCGCCCGACTTGGCGAGCTGCAGCGGGTACTGGTCCTGGATCGCCTGCCGGTTCTGGTCGAGCTTGACCAGACCACGGTCGGAGACCTCGTAGCCCGAGCCGAGCGTGCGCGGCATGGCTGCGTGCAGCTTCGTCCCGAGCTGGCCGGCCGACTTCTGCAGGCCCTGGATGAACGCCCAGGCGGCGTTGTAGTAGTTGTAGACGAACCCGTCGGCGTAGTTGCCGCCGTTGAGGCCGGGGTAGTGCCGGTTGACGACGGCCTCGTACGCCTTCGCCTGCTTGGTGCGCAGGCCCGGGGCGGTGCCGAAGCCGCCGACGTAGGAGCCGACGACCTTCGGGGCGACGACCTTGTCCGCGCCGAGGAAGGCGAAGAACAGGTTGCCGATGTGCTGGCTGGGCTTGAGCGCCCCGTACGCCTGCTCGAACGCCGTCAGGCTCGCGCCGGTGCCGGTGCCGCCGACGACCCAGAAGTAGCCGTCCACCGCACCCGGTGCCGGCAGCTGCTGGATGTAGGAGGCGTAGTCGGTCGTGTTCAGCGGCGGGAACACGCGCTTCGTGATCTTGCCGCCGATCGCGCAGAAGTCGGCGATGATGCCCGCGCCGGACGTCCAGCCGAAGCTGTAGTCGTCCATGATGATCGCGGCGTTGCGCCACTTCAGCTTCTTGTACGCGATCTCGCCGATGCCGGCGTTCCACTGCGCGCCGTCACCGTGGTAGCGGAACATGTTCTTCGGCGCGATCTGGAGCGTCGGGTCCTGCGACCCGGCCGTGCCGATCACGAACGTCTTGGTCGGCTTCGTCTTGGCGTAGTTCGCGACCACGACGGCCTCGTCACCCGACAGCGGGCCGATCATGACGTCGGCCTTGAGCTGCTCCATCAGCCGCCGCGTCTCCTTGATCGCGGTGGCGGCGGTGTCGTCACCGCAGCCGTAGCCGACGATCTCCACGTTCGTCGAGCCGACCTTGATGCCGGTCATGCCCGCCGACGGCTTCTTCGGGTTCTTGACCTTGCCGCCCGCGTACTGGGCGAAGGCCGCCTGCGCGCCTCCGATGTCCGGCTCGTAGCCGAAGCCGAAAGCGCCCTTGCAGTCGGTCATGATCGCGACGCGGACCGTCGTGGCCTTGGACGCCGCGAGCGACGTCGAGGCGGCGACGGAGACCGCGACGGCGAGCAGCCCGAGCGGAAGCACGA
>CAYTWJ010000442.1:0-2137 GCA_964442055.1 uncultured Rhodospirillaceae bacterium
TATACGCGATCACCTCGCGCAGATGGCGCTCGAGATAGTTGCCGGGATTGACCGAGAGCGTCGAATCGTCGACCGGCGCGCCGTCGGAGATCACCATCAGGATGCGGCGCTGCTCGGTGCGCGCGATCAGGCGGTTGTGCGCCCACTGCAGCGCCTCGCCGTCGATGTTCTCCTTGAGCAGGCCCTCGCGCAGCATCAGGCCGAGGCTGCGCCGGGCGCGCCGCCAGGGCGCGTCGGCCGCCTTGTAGACGATGTGGCGCAGGTCGTTGAGCCGCCCGGGATTGGCCGGCTTGCCTTCGCCGAGCCACTTCTCGCGGCTCTGGCCGCCCTTCCAGGCGCGGGTGGTGAAGCCCAGGATCTCGACCTTGACCGCGCAGCGCTCGAGCGTGCGCGCCAGGATGTCGGCGCACATCGCCGCCACCGTGATCGGCCGGCCGCGCATCGAGCCCGAATTGTCGATCAGAAGCGTCACCACGGTGTCGCGGAAATCGGTCTCCTTCTCGCGCTTGTAGGAGAGCGGCAGGACCGGGTTGGCGACGATGCGCGCCAGCCGCGCCGCGTCGAGCAGGCCCTCTTCGAGATCGAACTCCCACGAGCGGTTCTGCTTGGCCAGCAGCCGGCGCTGCAGCCGGTTGGCCAGGCGCGCGACCATGCTCTGCAGATGATGAAGCTGCTGGTCGAGGTGCGCGCGCAGCCGGGTCAGCTCGTCGGCGTCGCACAGATCCTCGGCGTGGATCACCTCGTCGAACTGGGCGGTGAAGCTGCGGTAGGCGGGCTCCTCGGGCCGGTTCGAGAGCGGATGGTCGGGGAAGACCGGGCGCTTTCCGCGGCCGGCCTCGTCGCCGGCGCCGGCGACCTGCTTGTCGCCGCCCAGCGCCGCCTCGGCCGCCGTGGCCGCGTCGGCGGCGCCCTCGTCGCCCTCGGCCTGGCGGGCGCCGGCCGAATCGACGCCCGGCTGCTCCTGGCTCTGGCCTTCGCCCTGCGCCTGCTGCTGCTCGCCCTTCTCGCCCTCGCCCTCGGCCTCGTCGTCGCTCAGGTCGCCGCCCTCGTCGTCGGCGAGGTCGAGATCCTTGATCAGCTTGCGGGCGACGCGGGCGTAGCGCTGCTGGTCCTTGAGCGCGTGCAGCAGCTGGTTGAGGTCGGCGCCGCCCTTCTCCTCGATCCAGCTGCGCCACAGCTCGACCATGCCGCGCGCCGCCTCGGGCACCGGCTGGCCGGTGAGGCGCTCGCGCACCATCAGCCCGACCACGTCGGCGAGCGGCGCCTCGGAGCGGTCGCGCACCCGGGCGTAGCCGCGCGCCCGGCAGCGCTCCTCGAGCGCGGCGCCGAGATTCTGCGCCACGCCCTTCATCTCCAGCGCGCCGATCGCCTCGACGCGGGCCTGCTCGGCGGCGTCGAACACCGCGCGGGCCGTGCCGCCCCGCGGCAGCAGCCGCGTGTGCGTCTTGTCGTCGTGGTGGCGCAGCCTGAGCGCCATCGAATCGGCGATGCCGCGCACCTGCGCGACCTCTTCGCGCGGCAGCTCGCGCGACGGCAGCGGCAGGCGCGCGCGGTGGCCGCGCAGCGCCGGCGTTTCGGGCCCGAAGGTCACCTGCAGGTCGCGCGCCGAGGCGATCGCCCGCGTCGCCGCCGCGACCGCGCGCTTGAAGGGCTCGACCGGATTCTCGGGCTTGGCCAAACGGCGACCCCGGCGGCGGCTCAGGCGACGTCGACGCGGGCCGAGCTCTCGGGCAGCTCCTCGCCGAAGCAGCGCTGGTAGTATTCGGCGATCGTCGGCCGCTCGATCTCGTCGCACTTGTTGAGGAAGGTGACGCGGAAGGCGAATCCGACGTCGCCGAAGATGCGCGCGTTCTCGGCCCAGGTGATGACCGTGCGCGGGCTCATCACCGTCGAGATGTCGCCGGCCATGAAGCCCGAGCGCGACAGGTCGGCGACCGAGACCATGGCCGAGATCAGCTTGCGGCCCTTTTCGTCGCCGTACTGCGGCACCTTCGCCAGCACGATGTTGCTTTCCTCGTCGTGCGCCAGGTAGTTCAGCGTGGTGACGATGTTCCAGCGGTCCATCTGGCCCTGGTTGATCTGCTGGGTGCCGTGGTAGAGGCCGGTGGTGTCGCCGAGGCCGATGGTGTTGGTGGTG
>CAYTWJ010000443.1:0-2130 GCA_964442055.1 uncultured Rhodospirillaceae bacterium
GCACGCCGCCCGGCGCCGCCGCCGCTGGCGCGCCCCAGGCGGGCGGCTGCTGGACGGAACCCTCGGACGCCTTGCGCGGCCTGGCGTTGACCGGCTCGGGCGCCACGGCCTCGCCGCGCATGATGCCCGCGTACTGCGGCTCGCCCGGCAGAACCACGTTGGCCAGCTTGTTGGCGTCCTTGTACTGGGGGCTCGATGCGGGCTCGATCATGATGCGGGCGGCGAACACGATCCCGTCCAGCTGCTTCAGCCCCTGCATCACGCGCTTTTGCCTGGCGGCCGGGCTCATGTCCCTGGGATCGAGGCCGAGCGCGCTGTCGATCATGGCGCGGAAGGCGCTCTTCGAGATGTTCCAGCCCTTGGACTGGCCCTTCTCGTCGAGCTTGCCGCCGGCGACCGTGAAGTTCTGCCAGAACTTGCGCCGGGCGAAGGGGCCTTCGACCACGGTGAATTCGCAGTCGGGCATCCTGGCGTCGCTCGACTGCGAGGCCTTGAGAAGGCCGGCATCCATCGGCGTCGGGCCGTTCACGCCGCCCGGGCGGATGGTCATCTTGACCTTGGCGAAGGTGCCGTCGGGGATCAGCTCGCCCATCGGCGCCTTTTGCGGCTGCGCGTCGTTGAGATCGTACATGGCGTTCTCCTCTTGGTTTGGTGATCAGGCTGCGTGTGGAGCGGCGCTCGCGGCGGCTGACGCCGCCCACGCGGGTTCGAAGAACCCGCGCTCTTGAACCAAGAATGCAGGGTTGCCAGGGCAACCCTGCGGGGCCGCCGTGGCCGTCTTGTTGATCTTGGCGAGCAGCGCGCCGAGGTCGGGCGGCTCGGTCAGGTCGAGACGACCCGAGCGATCCTTGGCCGGCAGCCCGAACGGATTACCCGCGCGGCAGACCAGCCGCCGCTCCTCTGCCTTCTCGTCGAGCACGCAGGCGCCCTCGGCGTCGCGCGAGAACAGGTGCATCGAGATCACCTGATCGACGATGGCGGGAAGCTCCCGGCCCGCCTTGGAACCCTCCATCTGCGGCTGCCACGTGGTGACGTTGAATTCGTCGGTGACCTTCTCCAGCACGCCGACGAAGATCACGGTCCTCCCCGGCGCGTGCTGCAGGTGCTTGAGCGCCTGGATGACCTCGCGCCCGAGCAGGCCGTAGGCGCTGCGGACGTCCGGCTTTCCGGTGCGCTCCGAAAAGGCCTCCGGCTGCTGCTTGGCGTAGACCATCACCTGCCGGGTGAGATCGGTGATGCTGTCGACGAAGACGATCGACTTGCCTGCGAGGAACTCCTCGACGCCGCTGCCGGCGTAGACGCCGCGCGCATGGCGGTGATGCTCGGTGCTGTACCAGGCGGATGCGTCGGCGGCCGGATCGGGCCCGCCAATCAGGACCGCGAGATCGCGGAAATCGACGAAGCTGCGGATCGGGATGCTGGCGCCAGGCCAGTCCTGGACGGATTTCATGCCCGCTTCGAGATCGAGGCAGACCGTGCGTTCGACGGGCAGCGTCTTCAGGAGCGTCGTCTTGCCGACGCCGGGCGGCCCGAAGATGGCGAGCGAGGTCTTGTTGTGCGCGGCCGACAGTCGTTCGTCGGCGGTCACGATGCGTATCGGCATTCCAGTCTCCTTCCTCGTGATCGACCATCGGCCGATTGATGGGAGCTTCGGGCTGGGTCGGGTCGGGAAACGGCGGGGCGTTGACCAGGTGCCGAAGGATGACCCGCCCGTCCTCGCAGATCGGGCCGCCCCGCCGCTTGTTCCGGGTCTAGGACGAGTCCTCCGCTCGGATCGCGAGCCGGTAGTTGGCCTTGCCGGTCTCGACGGTGCGGGCCGCGGCGAAGGCTTCGCGGATCGGCGCCGGCCAGGCCGAGTACTTGCGCTCCGGCACGCCGTAGGCGATTTCGACGTAGTCGGCGGGATTCTCGCCGCCGGCGCGAATGCGCTCGACGAGCCGCGCGAGCTGGGCCTGGTCCCAGTCGACCTTCTTCAGGATGTCGGCGACCACGGTGACCGGGCCATCGTCGAAACGAACCGTACCGGTGTCCTTGCCTTCGGCATGGCGCAGCGCGGCGGCACGGTCGGCATAGCGCAGGGCGATGGCGGCTTCGAGCCAGTCCTTGAGGTTCTTCGCTGCCTGGAGCGCC
>CAYTWJ010000444.1:0-2124 GCA_964442055.1 uncultured Rhodospirillaceae bacterium
GGCGGCCAGCGCCAGCGCATCGGCATCGCCCGCGCGCTGGCGGTGAAGCCGGCCTTC
This sequence comes from uncultured Rhodospirillaceae bacterium, assembly GCA_964442055.1. Taxonomy (GTDB): domain Bacteria; phylum Pseudomonadota; class Alphaproteobacteria; order Ferrovibrionales; family Ferrovibrionaceae; genus CAYTWJ01. The sequence continues at coordinate 58 of CAYTWJ010000444.1, forward strand.
ATCGTCTGCGACGAGGCAGTGTCGGCGCTCGACGTCTCGATCCAGGCGCAGATCCTCAATCTGTTCATCCGGCTGCGCGAGGAGCTCGGCCTCACCTATCTTTTCATCAGCCACGATCTCGGCGTGGTGCGCCACCTGAGCGACCGCGTCGCCATCATGTATCTCGGCCGCATCGTCGAGCTGGGGCCGACGGACGCGCTGTTCGAGGCGCCGAGCCACCCCTATACGCGCGCGCTGCTCTCCCAGGTGCCGACGCTCGACCGCCGCCGCCAGAGCTTCCAGCCGGTGCGGGGGGAAATCCCGTCGCCGCTCGACCCGCCGAGCGGCTGCCATTTTCATCCGCGCTGCCCGTTCGCCATGGCGCGCTGCAAGAGCGAGGCGCCGCCGCTGGTCGACATCGCGCCGGGACGGCGCGCCGCCTGCCATCTCAACGCGGCCTAGGCCGACGCCTAGGGCAGGAACTGCTCGCTGAGGATGCGTTCCTCGAGGTTGTGCTCGGCGTCGAAGAGCAGGCGCAGGCTGATCTCGGGCGCCTCGCGCACCTCGACCTCGATGATGTCGCGCACCTCGGTGGCGTCGGCGGTGGCACTCACCGGGCGCTTGTAGGGGTCGAGCACCTCGATGCGGACCGTGGCCGTGCGCGGCAGGATGGCGCCGCGCCAGCGCCGCGGGCGGAAGGCGCTGATCGGGGTGAGCGCGAGCACGCCGGCATTGAGCGGCAGGATCGGGCCGTGCGCCGACAGGTTGTAGGCGGTGCTGCCGGCCGGGGTCGACACCAGCACGCCGTCGCAGATCAGCTCGGGCATGCGCACGCGCTCGTCGATCGAGATGCGCAGCTTCGCCGCCTGGCGGGTCTGGCGCAGCAAGGACACCTCGTTGATGGCCAGCGCCTCCTGCTCGGTGCCGGCCTCGCGGACCGCGCGCATGCGCAGCGGATGCAGCACGCTCAGCTCGGCGCGGTCGAGCCGGCCGGGCAGGTCGTCCTCGCCGTAGGCGTTCATCAGGAAGCCGATGGTGCCGTAGTTCATGCCGTAGATCGGCACCTGCCGCTGCATGTAGCGGTGCAAGGTCTGCAGCATGAAGCCGTCGCCGCCGAGCGCGACGATGACCTCGGCCTCCTCCGGCGCCACGTGGGGATAGCGCTGCTCGAGCCGGCGCCGGGCGGCCTCGACGGTCTCGTCGCGGCTGGCGACGAAGGCGATGCGCTGGAATTTCATGCTGGTCTCGCGCCGGGGCTCGTGCAGCGGGAACGACGGGGCGGCGCCACTATATCCGACCGCCGGCCGGTCCCGCCACCGGTGCGACCTGGCGCCGTTTCGGGTTGCCGCGCCGCCGCGCCGCCGCCATCATGCGGCCGTCGGGAAGGGACGATGCGGCTCGTTGCGGTATTGGCATTGGCGGCCTCGCTGTGGGCCGGCGCGGCGGCGGCGGAGCCCGATCCGTCGCGCCATGAGGGCTATTACTACCCGGCGCTGACCTCGCGCGAGACCTATGTCTCGCGCGCCCGCAAGAAGGATGACGCGACCCGCGCGGCCCGGCTTGCCTTCATCACCGGACTGACCCAGCAGCAATTGGCGCGCCCCTATCCGCCGCCCTATGCCGTCTTTGCCAAGGGGGACGAGGCCGAGAAGATGATCATCGTCACGCTCGGCCCGCAGGGCTTCCAGAATCTCTACCAGGCGCGCGGGCTCTTGGCGCAGCTCACCGCCGTGGCGCGCTCGACGCGGCTCCTGCGCGAGATGGCGGTCGAGGATCTGTTTACTTTCTTCGACGTCTGCAAGCTGCTCGGCTTCGAGCAGATCACCGTGTCGGACGGCACGACCTTCGCGCACCAGATCGAGCTGGAATGAGAAGGAGCGTCAGCCGCCGGTGACGCTCATGTGGCGCGCAACCGCGGGCGCGTGGCGGCGCCGGTCGATGACGAAATCGTGCCCCTTGGGCTTGCGCGCGATCGCCGCGTCGAGCGCCGCGTCGAGCAGCGCATCGTCGTCGCTGGCGCGCAGCGGCGCCCGCAAGTCGGCGTCGTCGTCCTGGCCGAGGCACATGTAGAGCCGGCCGGTGCAGGTC
>CAYTWJ010000445.1:0-2116 GCA_964442055.1 uncultured Rhodospirillaceae bacterium
CGACCCGTACTCCTCCGCCACGCCCGCGCCAGACGGTGCATCAGATCCTCGTCGAGCAGCCCGCGCGGCCGCAGCATCAGCAGCACCGCCACCAGCCCGCCGAAGACGATCATGCGGTAGCCCGCCAGGGGGCGGATCGATTCGAGGAGGCCGATGTCAATGGCCACCCCGAGCAGCGGCCCAAGCGCGGTGCCGAGACCGCCGATCAGCCCGTAGGCGAGGCTGTGCACGCCGAGCATGATGCCGAAAATCTGCGGCTCGACATAGGTGGTGAAGTGGGCGTAGAGACCGCCGCCGAGGCCGGCCAGGCCGCCGGCCAGCGCCGCGGCGATCAGCCGGCAGCGCGTCACATCGAACCCGAGCGTTTCAGCCAGCACCGGGTCCCAGCCGACCATGCGGAAGGCGACGCCGAGCCGGCTGCGCTCGAGCCAGACGAAGCCCGCCAGCACGACGGCGAGCAGCCCCCAGATCAGCAGCATGTAGTCGAGCGGCGCGATCTCGTTGGCGAAGACGTAGCGGATGTCGCGGAACCCCTCGGCGCCGTTGGGGCCGACCAGCTCGCCGTCGATCTCGACCCGGTAGACGAACAGCTCGAAGAGCAGGCGCACCATCTCGGCGAAGGCGAGCGTGGCGACGGCGAAATACAGCCCGCGCAGGCGCATCGTCGGCAGCCCGACCAGGGCGGCGGCGGCGGCGCCGAGCAAAACGCCAAGCGCGAGCCCCGCGCCCAGCGGCCAGCCCCACATCGCGGTGGCGATGCCGGCGCCGTAGGCGCCGATGGCGAAATAGGCCTGCTGGCCGAAGGAGATCTCGCCGACGAGGAGGATCAGGTAGGCCGACAGCGCGACGAACGAGATCATGCCGATGTTCGAGACGACGCCGACCAGATAGTCGTCCATGATTCAAGTCCCCGCGGCCGGGCGCTGGCCGACGAGGCCGCGCGGGCGCAGCACCAGCAGCGCGAAGAGCAGGAAATAGGCGACCAGGTCGCGGCCCTGCGGGCCGAGATGCCACTGGCTGTGCGCCTCGACCACGCCGAGCAGCAGCCCGCCGATCAGCGCGCCGGGGATCGAGCCGAGGCCGCCGAGCATGGTCGCGATCAGCCCCTTGAGCGTCGTCCACATGCCGAGCATCGGCGTCACCTGGGCGTCGGCGGCGACCACCAGCAAGCCGGCGATGCCGCCGATCGCCGAGGCCAGCGCGAAGGCGGCCAGGGTCAGGCGGCGAACCTCGATGCCGCAGAGCGCCGCGGCGACCGGGTTCTCGATCACCGCCCTCAGCCCGAGCCCGAAGCGCGAGCGGTGCAGGAGCACAAGCAACGCACCGGTGAGCAGGATCGCGGCGGCCAGCATCGCCAGATGGTCGGGCCGGACCAGGAACGGGCCGAGCGGCAGCGGCGGACCGGGCGCGAGGGCGGGAAAGGCGTAGGTGTGGCGCGGCAAGGCCAGCACCGCCAGCTCCTCGAGCTGCATCCAGATGGCGAAGCTCGAGACCATCGAGGCCACCGCCGCGCCGCGCAGCGGCGCGAAGCAGAGCCGCTCGACATAGAGCCCGGCGACCACGCTGCCGGCCAGCACCGCCGCGCCCGCCGCCAGCAGGCCGGCGCCGAGCTCGAGATGCAGCGCGGTGCCGAGATAGGCGCCGACCATGATCGTCGGGCCGTAGGCCAGGTTGAGCCGCCGCATGACGCCGAAGATCAGGGTGAAGCCGAGCGCCAGCAGCGCGTAGCCGCCGCCGACCATCAGGCCGTCGAGCGTGCTCTGGATCGCGTCGATCATCGCCTTGCCGACCCCTATCCGGCGCCGCGGCGGGTTCCCAGATAGGCGCGCTGGATGACCTCGTCCTTGGCGACCTGGCCGGGCGTGCCGTCGAAGGTCACCCGGCCCTGCTCCATCAGGTAGAAATGATGGGCCACCTTGAGCGCCATGTGCGCGTTCTGCTCGACCAGGAAGATGCTGACCCCGTCGCGGTTGAGGTCGGCGACGATGCGGAAGATCTCCTCGACCACCAGCGGCGCGAGGCCGAGCGAGGGCTCGTCCATCAGCAGGAGCCGCGGCCGCGACATCAGCGCGCGCGCCACCGCCAGCATCTGCTGCTCGCCGCCCGAGAGCGTGCC
>CAYTWJ010000446.1:0-2103 GCA_964442055.1 uncultured Rhodospirillaceae bacterium
CGACGCCGAGCGCGGCCACGTCTTCACCGACCGGCTCTTGCGCGCCCGCGGCCGCGCCGAGACCATGTTCCTCGGCGCCGACACGGTGCGCGGCCTGATCCGCCGCCTGGTGCCCGAGGCCGAGTTCGTCGCCCGCACGCGCTTCTCCCGGCTCGCCTATGCCGGGCCGAAGAAGCTCTCGCGCCTGCCGCCGCGCTCGGCGGTGGTCGCCTTCTCGGCGGCCGAGGTCTACGGCCTGGCCGAGCTGGTCCGCCGCCAGCGCGGCGGCGCCGCGGTGGTGCTGGGCGCGCTCAGCCCGCGCACGCGCAACGCCCAGGTGGCGATGTTCCAGGCCGGCGAGGTCGATTTCCTGGTCGCCACCGACGCCATCGGCATGGGCCTCAACATGGACGTCGACCATGTCGGCTTCGCCGCGCTCGCCAAGTTCGACGGCGTCGGGCCGCGCGCGCTCACCGCCGCCGAGATCGGCCAGATCGCCGGGCGCGCCGGCCGGCACATGAACGACGGCAGCTTCGGCACCACCGCCGAGGCCGGGCCGCTCGCCGCCGACCTGGTCGAACGCATCGAGGGCCACCGCTTCGACGCGGTGACGCACGCGCGCTGGCGCTCGAGCGCGCTCGATTTCACCACGCTCCGCGACCTGCTGCGCGCGCTCGAGGCGCCGCCGCCGCTCGACTGCCTGGCGCGGGCGCGCGACGCCGAGGACTACCTCTCGCTCAAGGCGCTGGCGGGCAACCCCGACATCGCCGCGATCGCCCAGAGCCCGGCGGCGATCCGGCTGCTCTGGCAGGTCTGCCAGATCCCCGATTTCCGCAAGAGCCTGCACGACGCGCATGTGCGCCTTCTGGGCCGCATCTACCTGCATCTCGCCGGCCCCGCCGGCGTGCTGCCCGCCGAATGGGTGGCCCGCCAGATGGCCCGGCTCGACCGCACCGACGGCGACATCGACACGCTGTCGCAGCGCATCGCCCATATCCGCACCTGGACCTACGTCGCCCATCGCGGCGACTGGCTCGGCGACGCGGCGCACTGGCAGGAGCGGGCGCGGGCCATCGAGGACCGCCTTTCGGATGCGCTGCACGAGCGGCTGACCCAGCGCTTCGTCGACCGCCGCTCGGCGGCGCTGGTGCGCAAGCTCAAGGATGTCGCCGATCTCGCCGTCGCGGTCGAGGCCGACGGCGCGGTGGTGGTCGAGGGCGAGCCGGTCGGCCGCCTGGTCGGCCTGACGTTTTCGCCCGACGCCGCCGCGACCGGCCCCGAGGGCCGCCATCTGCGCACCGCCGCCAACCGTTCGCTCGGCGTCGCGCTGGAGGGCCGCGCCCAGGCGCTGACCGCCGACGGCGACGAGGCCTTCGCCCTCGACGGCGAGCGCCGCCTGCTCTGGCGCGGGGCACCGGTCGCGCGCCTCGAGGCCGGCGACCACGTGCTGCGTCCGCGCCTGCGCGTCATCGGCGGCGACGGGCTGTCGCGGCCGGCGCGCGAGCGGGTGACGGCGCGCCTCGAAGGCTGGCTGCAAGAGCGCATCGAGGCCGAGCTCGGCCTGCTTGTCCGCCTGGCCGGCGCCGACCTTGCCGGGGCGGCGCGCGGCCTCGCCTTCCAGCTGGTCGAAGGCCTCGGCGTGCTGCCGCGCCGCCAGGTGGCGGCGCAGATCGCCAGCCTCGCCGACGCCGACCGCGGCCGGCTCAAGGCGTTGGGCGTGCGCATCGGCCGGGTCAGCGTGTTCCTGCCAATGCTGCTCAAGCCGGCGGCGACGCGGCTGCGCTGCCTGCTCTGGGCGGTCGCCGCCGGGCGTTCGCTGCCGGCGCTGCCGCCGCCCAGCCTCACCTCGCTGGCACTCGACGACGGCTCGCCGGCAGATTTCTGGCGCGTCGCCGGCTTCGGCCTTTACGGCCGGCGGGCGGTGCGCCTCGACATCCTCGAGCGGGTCGCGGCCGAGGCGCGCCGGCTGGCCGCCTCGGGGCCGTTCGGCGCCGAGGCGACGCTGCTGGCGCTGCTCGGCTGCTCGAAGGCGGACCTCGCGCCGGTGCTGGAAGGGCTCGGCTATCGCACCGAGAGCGAGGGCGAGACCACGTTCGAGGAAGGCTGCCTGTCCGTGGTCGACTT
>CAYTWJ010000447.1:0-2092 GCA_964442055.1 uncultured Rhodospirillaceae bacterium
CGGTGAGCCCGGCGTCCTTGAGCGCCTGCCTGCACGGCCCCTTGGTGCGCTCGATCAGGTCCTCGACCAGCGCCTCGAGCTTGGCCCGCGTCAGCTTCATGGTCAGGTGCTTGGGCCCGCTCTGGTCGGCGGTGATGAAGGGCAGGTTGATCTCGGTCTGCATCGCGGTGGAGAGCTCGATCTTGGCCTTCTCGGCCGCCTCCTTCAGGCGCTGCAGCGCGAGGCGGTCGTTGCGCAGGTCGATGCCCTGCTCCTTCTTGAACTCGCCGGCCAGGTAATCGACGATGCGCATGTCGAAGTCTTCGCCGCCGAGGAAGGTGTCGCCGTTGGTCGAGCGCACCTCGAAGACGCCGTCGCCGATCTCGAGGACCGAGACGTCGAAGGTGCCGCCGCCGAGGTCGTAGACGGCGATGGTCTTGCCTTCCTGCTTCTCGAGGCCGTAGGCCAGCGCCGCCGCCGTCGGCTCGTTGATGATGCGCAGCACCTCGAGCCCGGCGATGCGGCCGGCGTCCTTGGTCGCCTGGCGCTGGGCGTCGTTGAAGTAGGCGGGAACGGTGATCACCGCCTGCGTCACCTTCTCGCCGAGATAGCGCTCGGCGGTCTCCTTCATCTTGGTCAGCACGTAGGCCGAGATCTGCGACGGGGAATATTTCTTGCCCTGCACCTCGACCCAGGCGTCGCCGTTGTCGGCGCGCACGATCCGGTAGGGCACCATCTTGATGTCCTTCTGGGTCGTCGGGTCGTCGAAGGTGCGGCCGATCAGCCGCTTGATGGCGAACAGCGTGTTCTCGGGATTGGTCACCGCCTGGCGCTTGGCCGGCTGGCCGACCAGCACCTCGCCGTCGGCCGCGAAGGCGACCATCGACGGGGTGGTGCGGGCGCCCTCGACGTTCTCGATGACCTTGGGGTTCTTCCCCTCCATGATGGCGACGCACGAATTGGTCGTGCCGAGGTCGATGCCGATGACTTTGGCCATGATTTCCTCTTCCTTTACGGCGAACCCGGGCGGCCGCGATGGCACCGCCCCGGCCCCCAGGGCCTGACGACAGGGTGTGACGAAGTCTGGGGCTTATATATGTACGGAAAAATCGGGCCGCAACGGCAGATTAGGGGGCAATCCGCGCTCGGCCGGGGCCGTCCGGGCCGCTCCCCGGCTTCGACCGCCGGCTGCCCGGCCGGGCCCGCCCGCGGTCGCCGATGAGCCCGCCCGGCCGACCGGCCGAGGCCGCCGCCGGGGCCCGCGCCCAGGCCCGTGCCGGCGCGGCCTCGGCGCTCGCGGCCTTCGCCATCTGGGGCTTCGCGCCGGTCTATTTCCGCGCCGTCGCCTGGGTGCCCAACCTCGAGGTGCTGGCCCACCGGGTGGTGTGGTCGCTCGCCCTGGTGGCGCTGATGCTGGCGCTTGGGCGCGGCTGGCGCGCTTTCGCCGCGGTCTTCCGCTCGCGCCGCGAGCTGGTCACCTTCACCGGCACGGCGCTGCTGGTCGCCGTCAACTGGGGCGTCTTCGTCTGGGCGATCGCCGGCGGCCGGGTGCTGCAGGTCAGCCTCGGCTACTACATCAACCCGCTCTTCGTCGTGCTGATCGCCGTGCTGGTGCTGGGCGAGCGCATGAACCGCTGGCAGACGCTGGCGCTCGGCCTCGCCGCCATCGGCGTGCTCAACCTGACGATCGCGGTCGGCGAGCTGCCCTGGGAGGCGCTCACGCTCGCCGTCTCCTTCGCCTTCTACGGGCTTTTGCGCAAGACGGCGCGGGCCGAGGCGCTGGTCGGGCTGGCGGTCGAGACCGCGCTGCTGGCGCCGCTCGCCGCGGGCTATATCGCCTGGCTGTGGCTGGTCGGCGAGGGCGTCTTTTTGCGCCAGGGGGCGGGCACCGACCTCATGCTGCTGCTCTCGGCGCCGGTGACGGCCCTGCCGCTCTTCCTGTTCGCCCGCGGCGCGCGGCGGCTCAAGCTCTCGACCATCGGCATCTTCCAGTACCTCTCGCCGAGCCTGCATTTCCTCAGCGCCGTGCTGCTCTTCGGCGAGCCTTTCACGCGGGCGCACCTCGTCACCTTCGCCTGCATCTGGACGGCGCTGGCGCTGTTCACCTGGGATT
>CAYTWJ010000448.1:0-2087 GCA_964442055.1 uncultured Rhodospirillaceae bacterium
ATCGACGAGGCGCTGGCCGAGGCGCTCAAGCTGATGAGCGTGCGCGAGGCGGTGGCGGCGGTGGCGGCGGCGACCGGCGCGCCCCGGCGCGCGGTCTATGCCCGCGCGCTCGCGCTCGCCGATGCCGGCGCCGGGCGATAGGCGGCGGCGGGCGCTCGCCGCCGGGCGCGCCGCCGAGACCGTCGCCGCCTGGCTGCTCAGGCTCAAGGGCTATCGCATCCTGGCGCGCGACTGGCGCCACGCGGCGGGCGAGATCGATCTCATCGCCCGGCGCGGCCGGCTCCTGGTCGCGGTCGAGGTCAAGCGGCGCGGCAATGAGGCGGCGGCGGCCGACGCCCTGCTCGCCCGCCAGCGCCGGCGCATCGCCCGCGCCGCCGAGGCCTACCGCGCGCGCCTGCCGGCGGGCGAGGATCTTTCGCTGCGCTTCGACGTGGTGCTGGTGGTGCCGGGGCGGCTGCCGCGGCATATAATCGACGCCTGGCGCCCGTGACGGCGCGCCGCTGCGGGGCATGCGGGGAACGGGGCAGGGGATCAGGGCGTCGCTCGCGGCGGCGCTCATCGTGGCGGCGGCCGGGCTGGCGGCCTGCGGCCCGACCGGCCTTGCCGTCGGCGCCGGGGCGACGGTCGGCGTCGCCGCGTCCGAGGAACGCGGGCTCAAGAACGCGGCGACCGACACCGCGATCAGGCTCGAGGTCGCCGACCGGCTGCTGAAAAGGAGCCTCGACATCTACGGCCGCGTCTCGACGACGGTGGTGGAGGGGCGCGTCATGCTGACCGGCGCCGTGCGCTCGGTCGAGGATCGCGACGAGGCCGGGCGCCTCGCCTGGCAGGTCGCCGGCGTGCGCGACGTGATCAACGAGATCCAGGTCGGCGGGCGCGGCGACCTCGCCGATTTCGGCCGCGACAGCATCATCGCCGCCGAGCTGCGCGCGCGCCTCCTTGGCGACGCCCGCGTCAGCCACATCAACTACGCGATCGAGACGGTGAACGGCGTCGTCTACCTGATGGGGATCGCGCAGGACCAGGCCGAGCTGGTGCGCGTCATCGACCATGCGCGCGGCATCGGCGGCGTGCGCCGGGTGGTCAGCCACGTCATGCTGCGCAACGATTCGCGCCGTCCGCATGGCTGAGCGCCGGTGGCGAGGCGACCGCTCCACCGCGAAGGGTTGCCCCGAGCCGGCGGCCCGCCTCTTGGGCGGGGCGGCGGCGACGGTCTATAGTCCGCGGCGCAGCCGCACGGAGCCGCCGCCATGAGCCTTGCCGTCGCCATCCAGATGGATCCCATCGAGACCATCAACATCGACGCCGATTCGACCTTCGTGCTGGCGCTCGAGGCGCAGGCGCGCGGCCACGCGCTCTGGCACTACCTGCCCAGGGACATGAGCCTGAAGGGCGGCCGGGTCAGCGCCCGCGCCCGCCGGCTCGAGGTCCGGCGCAAGCACGGCGACCATTACACCTACGGCGCCTTCGAGGTGATCGACCTGGCGGCGATGGACGTGGTGCTGATGCGCCAGGACCCGCCCTTCGACATGGCCTACATCACCACCACGCATCTGCTCGAGCACGTGCATCCGCGCACGCTCGTGGTCAACGATCCGGTCGCCGTGCGCAACGCGCCCGAGAAGCTCTACGTCACCCATTTCGACGGGCTGATGCCGCCGACGCTGATCTCCTCGGATCCGCAGGCGATCGCCGCCTTCCGCGCCGAGCACAAGGACATCATCGTCAAGCCGCTGTTCGGCAACGGCGGCGCCGGCGTCTTCCACATCGCGCCGGCCGACGAGAACCTGAACGCGCTGATCGAGATGTTCACCAGCATGAGCCGCGAGCCGATCGTCGTGCAGCGCTACCTGCCCGAGGTGCGCCAGGGCGACCGCCGCGTCATCCTGATCGACGGCGAGGCGGCGGGCGTCATCGTCCGTGTGCCCAAGGAGGGCGAGGCGCGCGCCAACCTGCATGTCGGCGGCAAGGCGGTGAAGGCCGAGCTCACGGCGCGCGACCGCGAGATTTGCGAGGAGATCGGCCCGGCGCTGCGCCGCCACGGCCTGGTCTTCGTCGGCATCGACGTGATCGGCGGCTACCTCACC
>CAYTWJ010000449.1:0-2086 GCA_964442055.1 uncultured Rhodospirillaceae bacterium
AGCAGCATCGCATGCACGCCGAGTGGGGCGAGATCGGCGAACAGGCGGCCGCCGCCATATCGGCGACGCGCGCCGCCGGGGGCCGGGTCGTGGCGGTCGGCTCCACCGCGCTCCGCCTGATGGAGAGCGCCGCCGACGCCGGCGGGCACGTAGCGCCGTTTCGCGGCGATACGCGGCTCTTCATCACGCCGGGCCACCGCTTCAAGGCGGTGGACGTCCTGCTGACCAATTTCCACCTGCCGCGCTCGACCCTGTTCATGCTCGTCGCCGCTTTCATCGGCCTCGACCGCGCCCGGGCCGCCTATGCTTACGCCATCGCCGCAGGCTACCGCTTCTACTCCTACGGCGATGCCTGCCTCTTGTTCCGGAGCGCGGCATGACCGTCTCGTTCACGCTGGAACGCAACGACGGCGCGGCGCGGCTCGGCCGGCTCTCGACGGCCCAGGGCGAGATCCGCACCCCGGCCTTCATGCCGGTGGGCACGGCGGCGACGGTCAAGGCGATGATGCCCGAGGCCGTGCGCGCGACCGGCGCCGAGATCATCCTGTGCAACACCTATCATCTGATGCTGCGGCCCGGCGCCGAGCGGGTGGCGCGGCTCGGCGGCCTGCATCGCTTCATGCACTGGCCGGGACCCATCCTCACCGATTCAGGCGGCTTCCAGGTGATGTCGCTCGCACCGCTGCGCAGGCTGACCGAGCAGGGCGTCGCCTTCCAGTCGCACGTCGACGGCGCGCGCCACGAGCTGACGCCCGAGCGGGCGGTCGAGATCCAGCATCTGCTCGATGCGACCATCTCGATGGTGCTCGACGAATGCACGCCGTTTCCGGCGAGCCCGGAGCAGGCCGCGGTCTCGATGCGGCTCTCGATGCGCTGGGCCCGGCGCTGCCGCGATGCCTTCCGCGACCGGCCCGGCTACGGCCTGTTCGGCATCGTCCAGGGCAGCGTCTATCCCGACTTGCGCGCGGAATCGGCAGCTGCGCTGCTCGCCGTCGGCTTCGACGGCTACGCGATCGGCGGCCTGGCGGTGGGCGAGGGGCAGGAAGCCATGTTCGCCACCCTCGACGCGACGGTGCCGCTGCTGCCGGCCGACCGTCCACGCTACCTCATGGGCGTGGGAAAGCCCGAAGACATCGTCGGTGCTGTGCAACGGGGCATCGACATGTTCGATTGCGTCCTGCCGACGCGCTCGGGCCGCACCGGACAGGCCTTCACGCGGCGCGGCGCCCTCAACATGCGCAACGCCCGCCACGCCGAGGATCCGCGCCCGCTCGACGAGGAATGCCGCTGCCCGGCCTGCCGCGACTTCAGCCGTGCGTATCTCCATCATTTGATCAAATCCGGTGAAATTCTCGGCAGCGTGCTGCTCACCTGGCACAACCTGGCCTATTACCAGAATCTGATGAGCGGATTGCGCGAGGCCATCGCCGCCGCCCGGCTGGCCGATTTCGTCGCCGATTTCGCGGCGAGGCAGGCCGCCGGCGACGTCAGACCGCTATAAGGCGCCGTGCAGCGAGCGCTGCGCCATTTCCGCGTCTTGGCCATCGCCGCCGCTTTCGGCCTCGCGGTTTACGGCATCGTTCATCTGCTCCGCCTGCTGGTGGCGTGGATTCTCGGTTAAGGTCGCGTAAACCGTTAAGCGTCTTTCCCTGCGACGAGCCTTGGTCGACAACCGCCGATGAGCGAAAATACGCATGGGGCGGGACGCGACGAACTCCGGATGGACCGAGTGACGATCGATAAACCGCCGTCCGAGCCGGCGCCAGACTCCTCGACGACGCCCCTTGGCCCAGGGACGCCGCTCGAACGGCGCGTTCGCGCCGAGCAGGTCCGCCAGTACTTTGCCGTCGCCGGCCTCGGTCTGATCGCCGAGCCCTTCGCCTCGGCGCTGGTGCTGGTCGTGCTGGGCCACGACGGCGTCTCGCGGCCGCTGGCGGTGTGGCTGGTCGTGCTCTGGGCCCTCATCTGCGGCCGTGCCATCCTCTGGCACCGCTACCGACGGGCGATGCCGCCTCCGGCCGATGCCGAGCGCTGGCATCACTACGCCGTGGCGGCCGGCGCCGCCGCAGGATTGCTGTGGGGGCTC
>CAYTWJ010000450.1:0-2075 GCA_964442055.1 uncultured Rhodospirillaceae bacterium
GGGGGCGGCATCATATTTTGCCGTGGGCTCGGCGCCTTCCGTCGGGCCCCGGGCGATTAACCATGTACCGCAAGACGACACGCGACATCGCCGTCACCGTCGAGCCGGTCTATCTCGATGACCAGTCCGATCCGGCCGAGGGCTATTACGTCTGGGCCTACAAGGTCCGCATCGAGAACCAGGGCGGCGAGACGGTGCAGCTGAGGAACCGCTATTGGCGCATCACCGACGCCAATGGCCGCATGCAGGAGGTGCGCGGCCCCGGCGTGATCGGCGAGCAGCCGGTGCTGCAGCCCGGCGAGTCCTTCGAATACACCAGCGGGACACCGCTGCCGACGCCCTCAGGCATCATGGTCGGCAGCTACGAGATGGAAACCGCCGCGGGCGAGGCCTTCAACGTGGCCATCCCGGCCTTCTCTCTCGACAGCCCGCACCAGGCGGTGCGGCTCCATTGACCGCCGCGAGCCGCCGGCGGCCGAGCGTGTAGAAAGATGGCGGCCGGCCGCGACGGGCGGATCGGGATCGGGCACCGCGACAGGAACAAGGAGAGACCAACCGTGACACCGCCTGCCCCCGTGCAGTTCCACAAGGCCGGCGACCTGCAGCCGGCCGACCGGCCGAGCCGGGCCGAGGCCGAGGCCGCGGTGCGCACCCTGATCCGCTGGGCCGGCGACGATCCCGGCCGCGAGGGCCTGCAGGGCACGCCCGACCGCGTGGTGCGCTCCTACGAGGAGATGTTCGCCGGCTATGCCGAGGACCCGGTGGCGCTGCTCGAGCGGACCTTCGAGGAGATCGACGGCTACGACGAGATGGTGGTGCTGCGCGACATCCGCATCGAGAGCCATTGCGAGCACCACATGCTGCCGATCATCGGCAAGGTGCACATCGCCTACCTGCCCGACCGGCGGGTGGTCGGCATCTCCAAGCTCGCCCGCGTCGCCGAGGTCTATGCCCGCCGCCTGCAGATCCAGGAGAAGATGACCGCGCAGATCGCCAACACCATCTCGACCGTGCTGCGCCCGCGCGGCGTCGCCGTGGTGATCGAGGCGGTGCACGAATGCATGACCACCCGCGGCGTGCGCAAGTCGGACGTCACCATGGTGACCAGCCGCATGCTCGGCGCCTTCCGCGAGGACCCGATCACCCGCCAGGAATTTCTCGCCATGATCGGCAACCCGACCAGCCGCGCCGGCTGAGCCGGCCGCCGGTTCGACGCTCCGAAAGCCGGCCGCGGCGGCGCTGGACGGCGCGCGCCGCCATCCCTACTATCCGCCCGCCTCGTCCGCCCCCTGGCCCACCTCGGGAACCCCAACCTCGGGAATCATCGCGCATGACGACTGCTGACGCGCTGGCGCTGATCGAGAAGCTGGTCTCGTTCGACACCACGAGCCGCGATTCCAACCTGGCGCTGATCGACTTCGTCGCCGGCTACCTGAAGCGCTTCGGCATCGAGTCGGCGGTGCTGCGCTCGCCCGACGGCAACAAGGCCAACCTCTACGCCACCATCGGCCCGCGCGAGCGCGGCGGCATCGTGCTCTCCGGCCACACCGACGTGGTGCCGGTCGACGGCCAGCCCTGGTCCACCGACCCGTTCGCGGTGACGCGCAAGAACGGCCGCCTCTACGGCCGCGGCACCGCCGACATGAAGAGCTTCATCGCCGCCGTGCTGGCCAAGGTGCCCGACTTCGCCGACCGGCCGCTGGCGACGCCGATCCACCTCGCCTTCTCCTACGACGAGGAGGTCGGCTGCCGCGGCGTGCACGGCATCATCGACCATATCCGCGCCGCCGGCCCGCGGCCGCTGCTCGCCATCGTCGGCGAGCCGACCGAGATGAAGGTGGTCAACGCCCACAAGGGTGTGCTCGGCCTCAACACCCGGGTCACCGGCCTCGAGGCCCATTCGAGCAACACCCATCTCGGCGTCAACGCGGTGATGATCGCCGCCGAGCTGGTGACGCGCATCGCCCGCTATGCCGCCGACCTGACGGTCCCGGCGCGGCGCAACGAGCGCTTCGCCCCGCCGCACACCACGGTGCAGGTCGGCGTCATCCAGGGCGGCACGGCGCGCAACATCA
>CAYTWJ010000451.1:0-2067 GCA_964442055.1 uncultured Rhodospirillaceae bacterium
CACCCTGGGCGAGACGCCGTCCGGATAGCGCGCCGCCACGCCGGCCGCGGTCAGGCGCTCGAGCTCGCTCTGCGGCGTCGCCCCCTCCGGCACCGGCTCGGCCGGGTATTCGTAGCGCAGCTCGTCGAGCGAGAAGCGGCAGAGGCCGGAGATCGCCGCCGTCCGCGCCAGCGCCTCGGGGTGGTCGCGGAAGAGCCGCGCCATCTCGGCCGGCGCCTTGAGATGGCGCTCGGCGTTGGCGAACAGCCGCGTGCCGGCCTCATCGATGGTGCAGCCGGCGCGGATGCAGGTCAGCACGTCCTGCAGCGGCCGGCGCTCGGGCGCGTGGGCGTGCACGTCGTTGGCGGCGACCAGCGGCGTGGCGCAAGATTCGGCCAGCGCGGCCAGCGCGGCGAGGCGGCGCGCGTCGTCGCCGCGACAGAGATGCTGCGCGGCGAGGAAGGCGTGCGCGCCGAAGCGGCGCTTGAGCGCGCGCAGGGCGTCGGCGAAGGCGGCGTCGGGCAGCGCCGCGTCCGGCGGCACGGCGATGACCACCTGCCCCTCGCCGAGGCCGTCGAGATCGGCGACGGCGAGATGGCATTCGCCCTTCGGCGCACGCCGCTTGCCGCGGGTGAGCAGGCGGGCGAGGCGGCCGTAGGCGGCGCGGTCGGTGGGCAGGCAGAGCAGGCTCGGCCCGTCGGCGAGGTCGAGGCGGGCGCCGGGAATGAATTTCAGCCCCTGCCGCTTCGCCGCCGCGTGGGTGCGCACGATGCCGGCAAGCGTGTTGCGGTCGGTGAGCGCCAGCGCCGCCAGGCCGAGCGCCGCCGCCCGCTCGACCAGCTCCTCGGGATGCGAGGCGCCACGCAGGAAGCTGAAATTGCTGGTGACCTGGAGCTCGGCGTACATGGCGCGGCTCAGGCCAAGAGCCCGTGCAGGTACCAGCGCGGCGCGGCGCCCCCCGGCTCATCGCATCCCCGGTCGTCGCGGTAGAGCCAGAAGCGCCGGCCGTCCTCGTCCTCGACGCGGTAATAGTCGCGCGCGGCGGCCGCCGGGTCGCGCCACCATTCGGGCGCGATGCGCTCGGGCCCCTCGGCCCGCGCCACCCGGTGCACCACCCGGCGCCAGCGGAAGGCGAGCGGCGGATTGCCCTCTCCTTCCGCCGCCCCCGGCGCCACCACCTCGACCGGCTCGGGGCAGGGCAACAAGGAAACCGGGCGCGCGCCCGCCGCCGGCCAGTCGCCGGCCGCCGCCGGCGCGGTCAGCGCCGGCACCAGCAAGAGGGCGCGCTCGGGGATGTGGCTCGCCTGCGGCACCAGGCGCAGCACCTGCGCCGGGCCGAGGCGCGCGACGAGGCGGTCGATCAGCGCGCCGGCCGCCTCCTCGTTTCGCCGCTCGCTGCGGCCCAGGGCGAGCTGGCGGGGGCCGAGCGGATCGGCCGCCGGCGCGGCGAGGATCATCACGTCGATGCCGAAGCCGGGATCGATCGTTTCCAGCCGCTCGGCCAGCAGGCGCATCAGGTGCGCCGGCAGGCGCGTCGGCTGGCTGGTGCCGATGCCGACGCGCGCGACCGTGCCGTCGACGCGATAGCAGGCAAGCTCGAGGCGGCGCGCGCCGCGCCGCTCGCGCGCCAGCAGGGCGCAGAGGCGCTCGAGCAGCCGGCGACAGGCTTCGTCGATGTCGGCGCGGCTGCCGACCGGCTCGGCAAAGGCGAGGCGGGCACGCCACGGCGGCACCGGCACGAGCGGCGCGATCGGCTCGGGCACGGCGCCGAGCGCCGCGTCGAGCCGCTCGAGCAGCGCCGTTCCGAAGCGCCGGACCAGCGTGCCGCGTACCGGAGCGGCGCCGTCGCGCAGCAGCGCCAGGAGGTCGCCGATGCGGCGCAGGCCGACGCGATCGAGCGCTACCACCGTCGCCGCCTCGAGGCGGAGCGCGGCAACCGGCAGCGGCGCGAGCGCCGCGCGCGTACCGCCCGGCGCGACGACGCCACCAGCATCCGTACCGACGCTGTCTTCCCTTCCCGACTCCCGGTTTCCGGTTCCCGGCTCCTCGGGCATCGTCCCGAGCAGCCATGCGTCGAAAATCCTGCGC
>CAYTWJ010000452.1:0-2065 GCA_964442055.1 uncultured Rhodospirillaceae bacterium
GTGGCCCCGACGAGGGTGAACTTGGCGAGATCGATCTTGACCGAGCGCGCCGCCGGCCCTTCGCCGATGATGAGGTCGAGCTGGAAATCCTCCATGGCGGGATAGAGGATCTCCTCGACCGCGGGGTTGAGGCGGTGGATCTCGTCGATGAACAGGACATCGCGCGCCTCGAGATTGGTGAGCAGCGCGGCGAGGTCGCCGGCCTTGGCGATGACCGGCCCGGAGGTGGCGCGGAAGCTGACGCCGAGCTCGCGCGCCACGATCTGCGCCAGCGTCGTCTTGCCGAGGCCGGGAGGGCCGAAGAAGAGCACGTGGTCGAGCGCCTCGCCGCGCGCGCGCGCCGCGTCGATGAAGACGCGCAGGTTGTCGCGCAGCTGGCGCTGGCCGATGAACTCGTCGAGGGTCTGCGGCCGCAGGTGGCGCTCGGCATCGTCGCCGTCGGCGAATTTCGCGGCGACGAGCCGGCCGCTCATTGCGCCAGCTCCTTGAGGCCGGCGCGGATCAGGCTCTGCAGGTCGGCCGCGCTACCGAGCTCGCGCGCGGCGCGGACCACGGCGCCGAAGGCGTCGACGCGCTTGTAGCCGAGATTGACCAGGGCGGAGACGGCGTCCTCGGTCGCGCCGGCGGCGGCGGGCGCCGGCGCGGCGGCGGGACCGAGCGCGACGCCGCCCGCCTTGTCCTTGAGCTCGGTGATCAGCCGGGCGGCGAGCTTGGCCCCGACCCCGTCGGCGCGCATCAGCGCCGCCTTGTCGCCGGCGGCGATCGCCTGCTCGATCTCGGCCGGCGAGAGCGTCGAGAGGATGCCGAGCGCCACCCGCGCGCCCACCCCCTGCACCGTCTGCAGCAGGCGGAACCAGCGCTGCTCGGCCTCGCCGGCGAAGCCGTAGAGCTGGATGTGGTCCTGGCGGACGTGGGTCTCGATGGCCAGCCGCACCGCCTCGCCCGGGCGCGGCAGGGCGCGCAAGGTGCGCGCCGAGCAGAAGACCAGATAGCCGACCCCGCCGACATCGATGATGCACGATTCCTCGGCCACCGAATCCAAGAGGCCGCTCAGCTTGGCGATCATGCCCGCGCTCCGGCAGCGGCC
The DNA here is from genome assembly GCA_964442055.1 of uncultured Rhodospirillaceae bacterium. Classification (GTDB taxonomy): domain Bacteria; phylum Pseudomonadota; class Alphaproteobacteria; order Ferrovibrionales; family Ferrovibrionaceae; genus CAYTWJ01. The sequence continues at coordinate 1,088 of CAYTWJ010000452.1, forward strand.
GGCGCCGCCCGCCGGCGCGCCAGGCTGGCGGCGTGGTGGGCATGGCAGATCGCCACCGCCAGCGCGTCGGCCGCGTCGGCGCCGGCGATCGCGGCGCCCGGCAGCAGGCGCCGGACCATGGCGTGAATCTGCTCCTTGGCGGCATGACCGGTGCCGACGACCGACTTCTTGACCAGGTTGGGAGCGTATTCGTGCACCGGCACACCGGCGAGAGCCGGCGCCAGCAGGACGACCCCGCGGACCTGGCCGAGCTTCAGCGTCGAGACCGGGTTCTTGTTGACGAAGGTCTCCTCGACCGCCGCGGTGTCAGGGCGCCAGTCCGCCAGCACGGCGCCCAGCCCGGCATGGATCTGGCGCAGGCGCTCGCTCAAGCTGTCCTCGCCCTCGGAGCGCACCACGCCGTTGGCGAGATGGCGCAGGCGGTTGCCGTCGGTCTCGATCACGCCCCAGCCGGTGGCGCGCAGGCCCGGATCGAGACCGATCAGCCGCATGGCGCCCCCCCTCGCCGCCTATTCAGGCACTGAGCTTTTGCAGCACCGCATCCGAGACCTCGAAATTGGCGTAGACCTGCTGCACGTCGTCGCTGTCCTCGAGCGTCTCGAGCATCTTGAACAGCGTTTCCGCCTTGTCGCCGTCGACCGGCACGGTGTTGCGCGGCTTCCAGACCAGCCGCGCGCTCTTCGGCTCGCCGAAGCGGGCCTCGAGCGCGTCGCGCACCGCGTTGAACTGCTCGGCCGCGCTGACGATCTCATGGCCCTCGGAATCGGAGACGCAATCGTCCGCGCCGACCTCGATCGCCGCCTCGAACATCTGCTCGGCGGTCGCCTTGTCGGCGGCGTAAATGACCTGGCCGACGCGATCGAACATGAAGGCGACCGAGTTGGTCTCGCCGAGGGCGCCGCCATGCTTGGTGAAGGCGGCGCGCACCTCGCCGGCGGTGCGGTTGCGGTTGTCGGTGAGGGCCTCGACGATGACGGC
>CAYTWJ010000453.1:0-2014 GCA_964442055.1 uncultured Rhodospirillaceae bacterium
ACATCAGCGCGCGCGCCACCGCCAGCATCTGCTGCTCGCCGCCCGAGAGCGTGCCCGCGAGCTGCTCGCGCCGCTCCTTCAGCCGGGGGAAGCGGACATACATGCGCTCGATGTCGCCCTCGATCTCGCGGTCGCGCCGCTGGTAGGCGCCGGCGAGCAGATTCTCGCGCACGCTCATCTGCGGGAAGACCAGGCGATTCTCCGGCACCAGGGCGACGCCGCGGCCGACGATCTCGGCGGGCGAACGCCCGACCAGCTCGGCGCCCTGCAGGCGGATCGAGCCGCGCCTGGGGCGCAGGATGCCGGCGACGCTCAGCATCAGGGTCGTCTTGCCGGCGCCGTTCGGGCCGAGCAGGCAGGTGATCTGCCCCTCGCCCACGCTCAGGTTCACCCCCTTCAACGCCTCGATCTTGCCGTAGGCGGTGACGACCTGGGCGATCTCGAGCAGCGGCGCGGTCATGCCGTCGCCTCGGCGGCGCCGAGATAGGCCTCGCGCACCGCGCGGTCGGCCTGAATCTCGGCCGGCGTGCCCTCGGCGATCTTCTGCCCGAAGTTCAGCACCGCGACGCGGTCGGTGACCGCCATCACCAGCTCCATATGGTGCTCGATCAGCAGCACGGTGACGCCGCGGTTGCGGATGCGGCGGATGCGCTCGTCGAGCTGCTCGATCTCCTCGGCATTCATCCCGGCGGCGGGCTCGTCGAGCAGCACCAGGCGCGGATCGGCCGCCAATGCGCGGGCAAGCTCGAGCCGGCGCTGCTCGCCGAACGACAGGCTGCCGGCAAGCTCGTCGCGCTTGTCGGCGAGATCGGAGAATTCGAGCGCCGCGCCGACGCGCTCGCGCGCCGCCCGCGCCCCGCCGAACCAGCGCTTCAGCGGATTCTCGGCCGTCCGCTGCGCCCGCGAATTCTCCGCCACCCACAGGTTCTGCCAGACGGTCAGGTGGTTGAACAGGCGGATGTTCTGGAAGGTACGGGCGATGCCGGCGCCGAGCCGCGCGTGCGGCGGCAGGCGGCTGAGGTCCTGGCTGTCGAAGCGCACCGTCCCCGCCGTCGGCGCGAACAGGCCGCAGATGACGTTGACGGTCGTGCTCTTGCCCGAGCCGTTGGGGCCGATCAGGCCGAAGATCTCGCCCTCGCGCACCGCGAGGTCGAGATTGTCGACCGCGCGCACGCCGCCGAAATGCTTGGCGAGGCCGGCGAGCTCGAGCAGCGCGTTCTCAGGCACGGCCCGCCTCGTCGCGGCGGAACACGCGCGCCAGCGCCCGCACGGCGGATGCATCGAGCAGGCCGCGCGGGCGCACGTTCATGGCAAGCACGATCAGCGCGCCGAACAGCAGGTTGCGCCAGTCGCCGAGGAAGCGCAGCCCCTCGACCAGAACGCCCTGGATGAAGACGACGGCGAGCAGCGTGCCCATCACGTTGGAGAGGCCGCCGAGGATCGGATAGGCGATGGCGAAGGTGGCGAGCACGACGGTGAAATTGCCCTGCTCGACATGGGTGGTGTAGTGGGCGTAGATGCCGCCGCCGATGCCGGCGATGAGGCCGCCGGCGGTCATCGCCGAGACCTTCACCGCGGTGAGGTTGATGCCGACGCTCTGCGCCGCCAGCTCGTCCTCGCCGACCGCGCGCAGCACGGCGCCGGCGCGCGAGCGGTCCATCCACCACAGCGCCAGCATGACGATGGCGACCACCGACCAGATGAAGACCATCACGTCGAAGGTGGTCCAGCCGTTCTCCGGGAAATAGCGGATCTGGCGGAAGCCCTCGCCGCCGAGCGGGCCGACCTTGATGCTGCCGCGCGCGATCTGGTAATCGAAATTGAAGAAGAACAGGCGCACCGCCTCGCCGAAGGCGATGGTGGCGACCACCAGCATCAGGCCGCGCACGCGCAGGGCCGGGAAGCCGACGGCGCAGGCGACGACGCCGGCGACCAGCCCGGCGATCGCCAGCGCCGGCACCAGCGCCCATCCGGCGAGCACCGTCAGCATGCCGGCGACATAGGCGCCGATGCA
>CAYTWJ010000454.1:0-2013 GCA_964442055.1 uncultured Rhodospirillaceae bacterium
TCGGTCAATCCCGGCAACTATCTCGACCGCCACCTGCGCGAGGTGATCCAGTGGATCGAGACGCGCTCGCCGGTCGAGCTGATCGCCATCGGCATCGGCCACGACGTGACGCGCTACTACCGGCGCGCGGTGACCATCGTCGATGCCGAGCAGCTCGGCGGCGCCATGCTCGAGAAGCTGGCCGAGCTCTTCGACGAGAAGGCGCCGGCGGCGACCGCCCGCAGCCGGGTCCCGGCCACCCGGCAGCTCCGCCGCGCGGCGCTGCATTAGCCGCAAAATATTCGCCGCCGCGAGGCGCCCCTCAGCTCCCGAACACCTTGCGCAGCAGGTCGGTGGTGCGCGCGGCGGGGTTGGTGCGGATCGCCGCCTCCTCGCGCCCGAGATAGAGGAAGATGGCGTCGAGGGCCTTCTCCAGCACCCATTCGGTGAGATCGGCCTTGGCGTCGGGCACCATCGGCAGCTGCTTGTATTGCCCGATCATGCGGTCGTAGCTCTGCACCGCGCCGGCATTCGCCAGTTCCTCGCTGACGATCGGCTGCATCGCCTGGGCCAGCGGCTGCGAGGTCTTGCGCCTGAAATACTGGGTCGCCGCGTCCTTCGGTCCGTTGAGGATGCCGCGCGCGTCCTCGACCGTCATGTCGACGATCGCCTGCCAGAAGATCTCCTTGGCGCGCGGCGTCGCCGCCTCGGCGGCGCGGTTGAGGCGCAATTCGAGGTCGTCGGCGAGGCCCGACATGCCGACCCGCTGCAGCGCCCGCTGCACCGAGCGCAAGGTGTCGGGCAGCGGGATGTGCACCTCGGCGTTGCGGTTGAAGCCGTCGGCGCGGCCAAGCGTGCCGACCACCCGCTCGCTGCCGACCTTGAGGGCGTCCTTGAGCCCGGCGGCGATGTCGCCCTGGCTCAAGCCGGCCCCGAGGCCGCCCGAGGGCGCCGGCGCCGAGGGGCGCGGCTGTTGGAGAAGCTCGCGGCCCCGCTCGAGCAAACCGCCTTGCGCCAGCGCCAGCCCCGGCACCAGCAGAACCAGCAGGCTCGCCCATGCGGCGCGCATCCGGTGCCCTCCTCGCTCGCTCAGCCGACGCTAGTATAGCGATGGCTGAACGCAACCGACAGGCCCCTCGGGCAGACGCGGCCGAGTCAGAGATTGGCCTTGAGGAAGGCGAGCGTGCGCTCCCACGACTCCTTGGCCGGACCTTGGGCGTAATTGGCGTGCGAGGGGTTGGCGAAGGCGTGATCGGCCTCGTAATTGTGGCTTTCCAGCTTCTTGCCCGCCGCCGCCATCGCCTTGACGAAGCCCTCGGCCATCGCCGGGGTGATCCAGGCGTCGCGCGTGGCGAAATGGCCGAGCACCGGGCCTTTCAGCGCCTTGAGCTGGTCGGCGGTCTTGGCGACGTTGCCGTAATAGACCACGGTGGCGTCGACCGGGTACGCAAGCGAGGCGTTGAGCGACCATCCGCCGCCGAAGCACCAGCCGATGGTGGCGAGCTTGCCGTCCACCTGCGACTGGCGCTTCAGCCAGTCGAGCCACGAGGTCAGCGTGTCGGTCGCCTCGGCGGGGACGACCGCGCCCATGGCGGCGCGGGTCTCCTCGGGCGTCGCCGGCAGCTTGCCCTTGAAGAGGTCGACGGCGAGGGCGACGTAGCCCGCCTTGGCCAGCTCGGCGGCCATCGTCTTGAGATAGTCGTTGAGGCCACGGTTCTCGTGGACCAGCAGGATGCCCGGCGCCGGCACCTTGGCCGGCAGGGCAAGCGCCGCCTTGACGTTGAGCCCACCCTTGGTGGTAAGCGACACCTCCTGCAGCCCGGCGGCGACGGCCTGGGCCAGCGCCGGATCGGCGAGAATCGCCGCCAACGGCAAGCCGGCGGCGCCTTTGATCATGCTGCGACGCGAATACATCCTTCATCCTCCCCTGCCTGGCGGTTGGCAACGCCCGAGAAACTAGATCGCCGTCCGGCCTTGGCCAGTAGCAAGGCCGCAGGGTCTCGGGCGTGCAACGATTCGATGCTACCCTGCCCG
>CAYTWJ010000455.1:0-2006 GCA_964442055.1 uncultured Rhodospirillaceae bacterium
CGAAGCCGGCGAACACCTTGAGCATGGTGTGGCCGGCCATCATGTTGGCGAACAGCCGCACCGACAGGCTGATCGGGCGCACGAAGTACGAGATCACCTCGATCGGCACCAGGATCGGCAGCAGCGCCGCCGGCACGCCGCTCGGCACGAACAGCCTGAGGAAGTGCAGGCCGTGGCGGGCGAAGCCGATGATGGTGACGCCGACGAAGACCACCATCGCCAGCGCGAAAGTGACGATGATGTGGCTGGTCACCGTGAAGGTGTAGGGAATCATCCCGAGCAGGTTGCAGAACAGGATGAACATGAAGAGCGTGAAGACGAAGGGGAAGTACTGCCGCCCCTCCGAGCCGACATTGTCGCGCAGCATGCCGGCGATGAACTCGTAGGACAGCTCGGCGATCGACTGCCAGCGCCCGGGCACCATGGCGCGGCCGCGCATGCTGAGCGTGATCAGGAGCGTCGCCGCCACGATGGCGACGACCATGAACGCCGCCGAATTGGTGAAGGAAACGTCGAGGCCGCCGACCTGCATCGACACCAGACGCTTGATCTCGAACTGTGCGAGGGGGCTGTGCAGCTCGGCCACCGGAACCTTCCGCCTGTCGTCTAGCCGCCGTTCCGGCGCGGGCCGGGCGGCGCCTTCTCTTCGCGGTGGGCCTCCGGCGGGGCGCCCTCGGGCGCGCTGATCTCGCGCGCCGCCCGGTACACCCCTCTGATACCGGCGCCGGCACCGAGGAAAAAGAACACCAAGAACAGCCACGGGCGGGTGCCCAACACGCTGTCGAGCAGCCAGCCCATGCCGCCTCCGACGACCAGGCCCGCGACCAGTTCGACCGCCACGCGCCAAGCGGCGCCGTAGCGGCCGGACATCTCGATCCCGAGTTGCGGCCGTGCCCGGCGCTGCCCGGCCTCTCGTTCGCGCACCGCCTTGAGGCGGGTTTCGAGGTCGTTCAGCGACGGCGGCCGTTCGGGATCATTCATGACGCTCTCCCCCGTCACGGTCCGCGCGCACCTGCGTGCGAGCCGCCGGGAAGCAGGTGCCAGCCCGCGCCGGAAGCGAGCGCAAATTAGGGGCTGCCCCCAAGGGTGTCAAGGCGGAAACAGGCCCTCTCTCGCGCCTGCGAGAAAGACGCGAAATGCCTGCCACGCTTGGCTTTTTCGGCGCCGCGGCGAAGTGGCTTGGGGGCGCTCAGGCAGTGGCGCGGATGGCTTCCGCCGCCGCCAGGTCGACCGATACCAACGCCGAGACGCCGCGCTCGGCCATGGTGACGCCGAACAGCCGATCCATGCGCGCCATGGTGATCGGATGGTGGGTGACGACGAGAAAGCGGGTCTCGCCGTTGCGCGCGAGGTCGTCGAGCAGGTCGCAGAGCCGCTCGACATTGGCGTCGTCGAGCGGCGCATCGACCTCGTCGAGCACGCAGATCGGCGCCGGGTTGGTGAGGAAGACGGCGAAGAGCAGCGACAGCGCCGTCAGCGCCTGTTCGCCGCCCGAGAGCAACGAGAGCACCTGCAGCCGCTTGCCCGGCGGCGAGGCCATGATCTCGAGGCCGGCCTCGAGCGGATCGTCCGATTCGGTCAGCTGCAGATGGGCGTGGCCGCCGCCGAACACGCGCACGAAGAGCCGCTGGAAATGCTCGTCGACCTGCTTGAAGGCGGCGAGCAGCCGTTCGCGCCCCTCGCGGTTGAGGCTGGCGATGCCCTGGCGCAGCCGCTCGATCGCCGCGACCAGGTCGCCGCGCTCGTTTTGCAGCGTGGTCAGCCGCTCCTCGACCTCGGCCGCCTCGATCTCGGCGCGCAGGTTGACCGGCCCCATGTTGTCGCGCTCCTTGCGCAGGCGGTCGAGCTTGTGCTCGACCGGCGCCAGTCCGGGCAGCGGCTCATCGGCCGGGTGCTCGGCCAGCGCCAGCGTCTCGGCCGGCGCGCAATCGAGCGCCTCGCGGATGCGCAAAGCCAGATCGCCCTGCAACGCCGCGGCGTGCTCGGCGTCGGCCTGGCGGCGCCCG
>CAYTWJ010000456.1:0-1387 GCA_964442055.1 uncultured Rhodospirillaceae bacterium
GCGGAAGACGAGGTCGGAGGGGTTCTTGAGCCGCGGCGTCACGGCCTCGAGGCGCCCGGCGGCGAAGAAGCGCGCCGGCACGCCGAAGGCCGCCGCCGCGGCATGAATCGCCGGCTCGCCGGCCTTGAGCTCGATCGAGAAGACGCCGGCGACCGATTGCGGCGCCAGCCCGGCCTCGGCCAGCGCCGCGCGCGCCAGGCCGATCACCTCCTCGGCCGAGGCGCCGCGCTCGCAGCCGAGCCCGAGCGCGAGCGTCGCCGGGTGATAGACGAGCATGGTGGGCGAGCCGGCCAGCGCGCGCTCGGTGACGTGAATGACGAGGGCGCCTGCGTCGTCCCAAGGCAGCGTGCTCGCCGCCAGCCACGCCGCCGCGCCCGCGAGGCGCACGCGCGCGCCGGCAAGCAGCGCCGCGGCGAAGGGCTTGGCGTCGGCCGGGTTGCCGAGCCGCCAGCCTTCGGGCGGGTCGTTGAGCGCGAGGCCGAAGCGCAGCTCCCCCGCCGTGGTGATGGCCGGCGCCACGCCGAGCGCGGCGGCGATGCAGCGGGCCAGTTCGTTGGCGCCGCGATGGCCGCCGAGCAGCGGCACCACCGCGCTGCCGTCCTCGGCCACGGCGACGACCGGCGGCTCGCGGCCCTTGTCGGCGAGCAGCGGCGCCAGCGCGCGCGCCAGGATGCCGGCGGCGCACAGGCCGACGATGGGCGTGCCGGCGGCGAAGAGCGCGCGCAAGTGCGCCGGCGCGTCGTCGAAGAGAACGTCGGCCGCTTCGATCCGGCCGCGGCGGCCGTGCAGGCGCGCGCCCGGCAACTCGGCCCGCAGCCGCTCGGCCAGCGCGGCGCCGCCGGCGCTCAGGGCGACCAGGGCCGGGGCCGCGCTCATCGCCAGGCCTCGCCGCGCCGGTGCACCAGGATCATCGAGAAATAGGGCACCGAACTGGCATCGACGGCGGCGAGCGGCAGCACGCGCTCGCGCGCGGTGCTGGCGCGCTCGACATAGCGCGCGCGCTCGGCGAGGCCGAGCTTCTCGATCACGTTGCGCACCTTCGCGAAATGCCGGCCGAGCTTGACGATCGCGGCGGCCTCGGTCTCCGCCAGCCTGGCGGCCAGGGTTTCCGCCGGCAGCGGCGCCGGCAGCACGGTCAGCACGTCGTCGCGCGCCGCCAATGGTGCGCGCGCGGCGGCGGCGCAGGCCGCGAGCGACGACACGCCGGGCACGATCTCGACCCGGTGCGCCTCGCACAGCCGCGCGAACAGGTACATGAACGAGCCGTAGAGGAACGGATCGCCCTCGCACAGCACCGCCACGTCGCGGCCAGCCGTGAGCTGCTGCGCCAGCGTCGTGCAGGCGCGTGCGTAGGCTTCACGCGCGGGAAAGCGATCGGCTGCCATCG
>CAYTWJ010000456.1:1397-2006 GCA_964442055.1 uncultured Rhodospirillaceae bacterium
GTTCGTAGACGAAGGTGACGCGATCCTTGATCGGCACGGTGTCGAGTTCGACGATCATCTCCTCGACCAGGTCGAGGTAGCCCGGGGTGCCGGCCGCGATCACGGAGTTTGTCCGCCGGTCCGTCGTGAAAGCGATCTCCTGCCGGCCGCCGTCGAGATGCGGCGCGACGATCTCGTGCGCGAGCGAGGGGCCCTCGGGCGGCGCCGGATAGGCGATCACCGCGGCGGCGCGCAGCAGGCGCAGCGCCTTGAGCGTGATCAGCTCCGGGTCGCCCGGTCCGACGCCGAGGCCGTAGAGCGTGCCGGCGCTCATCGCTTGCGCGCCGCGAACTGCGTCACCGGCATCAGCGCGCGCCAGCCGGTCCGCCGCCCGACAGGTTCGCCGCGGGCGATGCTGATTCGGGCGAGCTCGCCGCCGCCCGCGCCGCGCAGCGCGGCGAGCGCCGCCTCGCCCTCGACGGTGACGGCGTTGGCGACCAGCCGCCCGCCCGGCCGCAAGGCCTGCCAGCAGGCGTCGACCAGGCCGGCCGCGCTTAAGCCGGCGACGTCGATGGCGGCGGCGAGCGCCGGCAGGTCGGCGAGCGCCGCCGGCGCCTCGCCGGCGACTAT
>CAYTWJ010000457.1:0-1990 GCA_964442055.1 uncultured Rhodospirillaceae bacterium
TCCGGCAAGATAGAGATCCCCGATCGCGTCGAGCGCCTTGTGGCGGACGAATTCGTCGGCGAATCGCAGCCCATCCTCGTTCAGCACGCGTTCGCCGCTCACCACCACCGCGTTCTCGAGCGAGCCGCCGCGCGCCAGGCCGCGCGCGCGCAGCTCGTCGACTTCGTGGGCGAAGCCGAAGGTGCGCGCGCGCGCGATCTCGCGCTTGAAGCTGTCGGGCGAGACGCGGAACGAGCAGGTCTGCTCGCCGATGACCGGGCTGTCGAAATTGATCGTGACGCTGACCGCGAAGTCGGCCGCCGGATAGAGCGCGACCGAACGACCGCCGTCCTCGACCTCGACCGGCTTCAGCACCTCGACGAAACGCCGCGGCGCCGCCTGCTCGATCAGGTCGGCGCATTCGATCAGGAACACGAACGGCGCCGCCGAACCGTCCATCACCGGCACTTCCGGGCCGTCGAGCTCGACCACCACATTGTCGACGCCGAGGCCGCACAGCGCCGCCATCAGATGCTCGACGGTGCCGATCGTGGCGCCGGCGCCGTCACCGATGCTTGTGCAGAGCGTCAGGTCGGCGACACGGTCGTGGCGCGCGGCGACCTCGGGACGGCCGGGAAGATCGACGCGACGGAACACGATGCCGGTATCGGGCGGCGCCGGCAGCATGGTCACACCGACGCGCGCGCCGCTGTGCAGGGCGACGCCCGCGCACTTGATGCGGTTTTTCAGGGTCCTTTGCAGTCTGACCATGAATGAAGCGCCCAACGCCCACGAAATCGTTGCCGGACTCGCCGTCAATCGTGCGTCGCCCCCCGAAGGCGCGAATCACAATCGTTAACTCAAGCGAGGGCGGTTTTAGCAACCGCCCTCGCAGCGCACAAATCACTCTGTGTTACAACTTGTTACCAGGCCGTCCCCGATAGCACTTTGATTCCCATCGGAGATTCCGACTAGTTCGCCTGCCGCCGGAGGAAGGCCGGAATGTCCAGCAGGTCGTCCTCCGCCCGTGGCGGCGCCGGCCGATCAGCCGGGTCGAGACCGCCGAGGAGCGGTGCCTTGGCCGTCGCCGGCGCCGGATTGGCCGCCGGGATCGCCGCGGCCGGCGTGCTCTTCAGCGCCGGCGGCTCGCTGCGCAAGGGAAAGCGCGGCTTGGTTTCGGCGGCTGGCTCCGCCTCCGCGGCGGTGCGCCCGCGCGCCAGACCGGCCATTCGTTCGATCAAGGTGCGCTTGCGGGCCTTGCCGGCTTCGGCGGCGCTCCCGCCGTTGACGACCTCGGCCTCGCGGAAGGGGTCGGGGCTGCGCAGCGGCGGGCGGCGGACGGCCACCTCCATCGGCCTTGGCGGAATGAAGGGCTGGTCGCGCCGCTCGGCCTGGACCGGCGCCGGCCGCGCCGCCGCTTCGGCGGCCAGGGCCGCCGGCGGGGGCTCGACCGCAGGGAGGGCTTGGGGCGCCGCCTGCGGCGGGCTGACCGGCAGTTCGGCCTGCACCGGCGCGAGGCTGGCGGTCGGCGCCGGTGCCGCCGCCGGCATCGGCGTGGCCATCGACACCGCCAGGGCGCCGTGCGCCATTCCCGGGCCCGGCACCGCCGCCGGAACACGCGCCGGGGCCGGCCGCACGAACGGCGTCACCGTCGCCGAGGGACGCGGCTCGGCCATCGCCTCGGCATCGATGCCGGTGGCCACCACCGAGACGCGCATCTTGCCGGCGAGCGAATCGCTGAGCGTCGAGCCGACGATGATGTTGGCTTCGGGATCGACCTCGTTGCGGATGCGGTTCGCGGCCTCGTCGACCTCGTAGAGGGTGAGATCGGGGCCGCCGGTGATGTTGATCAGCACCCCGCGCGCCCCCTTCATCGAGATGTCGTCGAGCAGCGGGTTGGCGATGGCGCGCTCGGCGGCCTCGATGGCGCGGTTCTCGCCCTCGGCCTCGCCGGTGCCCATCATCGCCTTGCCCATCTCGCTCATCACCGTGCGGATGTCGGCGAAGTCGA
>CAYTWJ010000458.1:0-1978 GCA_964442055.1 uncultured Rhodospirillaceae bacterium
TCCAGCGGCGGCAGCCAGCCGGTGACCGGGCGCCATTCGACCATCGACAGGCCGGAATTGGTCAGCCGGGTCACCCCGCCCAGCACCACCATGGCGAGGACGAGCACGGCCACCGCGACCAGCCACCAGCCGACCTGCCGGCGATGGCGCGCGGGCTCGGGAGCGACCGCTTGCGGTGCAGCCAATTCGACCATGGAACTCCGGCGTGTTGCCGCATCTCGCCAGAGCCGTCCGCCCTTGGCAAGCGGCAATGCGCCGCATGGCCCGACCCGCCGAGGGGGCTGGAAGCGGCCCGCCATTGCCGGCACACTCGGTCCCGTGACCACGCCCGCCGCCGATCCCCTCCTGACCGACCTCTATCAGCTGACCATGCTCCAGGGCTACTGGCAGCACGGCATGCACGACGACGCGGTATTCGAGTTCTTCGTCCGCAAGCTGCCGCCGCAGCGCAACTTCCTCGTCGCCGCCGGGCTCGAACAGGCGCTGCAATTCATCGAGGCAATGCGCTTCGCGCCGGACGACATCGACTGGCTGCGTTCGACCGGCCGCTTCGACGACGGCTTTCTCGCCTGGCTCGCCGGCTTCCGCTTCACCGGCGCGGTCGACGCCATGCCCGAGGGAACCGTGTTCTTCCCCGACGAGCCGATCCTGCGCGTGGTCGCGCCGATGCCGCAGGCGCAGCTCCTCGAGACGCGCCTCGTCAACCTGCTCCATTACCAGACGCTGGTCGCCAGCAAGGCGGCACGCATGGTGCTGGCCGCGCCGGGGAGGAGCCTGATCGACTTCGGCTTGCGTCGCGCCCACGGCGCCGAGGCCGGGCTGCTGGCGGCGCGCGCCGCCTACCTTGCCGGCTTCACCGGCTCGGCCACCGTCGCCGCCGAGCGCGACTTCGGCGTGCCGGCCTTCGGCACCGTGGCTCATTCCTTCATCCAGGCGCATGCCGACGAGAGCGAGGCCTTCCGCCATTTCGCCGCATCCTGGCCGGGCAGCACCGTCTTCCTTATCGACACCTACGACACCGAGGCCGGCGCGCGGAAGGTGGTGGCGCTCGCGCCGGAGCTGAACCGGCGCGGCATCCGCGTCAACGGCGTCCGCCTCGACAGCGGCGATCTCGTCGACCTCGCCTTCAAGGTGCGTCGCATCCTCGACGACGGCGGCCTCGGCGAGGCGCGGATCATCGCCAGCAGCAGCATCGACGAGTATTTCCTCGCCGAGGCGACGCGCGTCGGCGCGCCGATCGACGGCTACGGCGTCGGCACCCATCTGACCACCTCGGCCGACGCGCCCTATCTCGATTGCGTCTACAAGCTCCAGGAATATGCCGGGGTCGCCCGGCGCAAGCGCTCGGCAGGCAAGAGCACCTGGCCCGGCCGCAAACAGGTCTTCCGCCGTGCGGCAACCGGCGGGCGCATCGGCGAGGACGTGCTGACGCTGGAAGGCGACCGGCAGAGCGGCGAGCCGCTGCTCGCTCCCATCATGCGCGGCGGCCGCCGGCTCGCCGAGCCCGAGCCGCTGGCGCGAAGCCGCGAACGCGCCGCCGCGGCGCTGGCGGCGCTGCCTGAGGCGCTGAAATCGCTCGAACGGGCGCCGCCCTATTCGGTGGTCGTCGCGCCGGCTTTGCGCGCCCTTGCCGCCGAGGTCGATGCGCGCACCGCCGGCGGCTAAGGGCGCCCTCCGGCGGCGCGTCTAGCTGAAGCGCACGCCGACCAGCTGTTCGATCTTGTCGCGCAGCTCGGGCGCGCCGAAGGGCTTCGGCAACACCGCCCCCGCGCCGACCTGCGAGGCGACGTCGAGCACCATCTCGTCGCGCTCGGCCGTCACCATCAGGATCGGCAGGTGGCGCTCGCGCAGCTCGGCGGTGCGCCGCACCTTGTTGCAGAAGGCGAGCCCGTCCATCCCCGGCATGTTGAGATCGGAGATGATCAGGTCGCAATCCTGCCCCTGCGGGCTTTCGAGGATGGCCAGAGCGCTCGCGCCG
>CAYTWJ010000459.1:0-1971 GCA_964442055.1 uncultured Rhodospirillaceae bacterium
AACCTTCCGCGCGGCGGCGATCGCCTCGATCCGGTTGCAGACCGTGCGCACGCGAAAGTGATCGGCGAACATGTAGTCGAGCGGGTCGTCGAGGAGCGCCGCCGGGATCCGCTCGATCCGGGTTCGTCTGGCGACGGCGTGCCCGCTCATCTTTCCGCCTACTGCACCAGGGTCGACCTGGCCGCGTCGAGGGCGACGCCGCTGAGCTTGGCGCGGCCGGCGAGAATGGCGATGTACTGGTGCGTCGCCCGCCGCCAGACGTGCTCGGCGAGATAGGCGGCGATGCGGCCCCGGGCCTGCTCGAAGGGAAGCTCGCGTCCGGCGATGCGGCGGTCGAGCCGCAGCACGTGCGCGCCGAAGCGGGTCTTCACCGGCAGCGGGCAGAGCTGGCCTTCGTCGAGGCCGAACAGGAAGGTCTCGAACTCGGGCACGGTCTGGCCGCGGCTGACCTGGCCGAGGCTGCCGCCCTGCCGGCCGGACGGGCAGTCGGACAGCGCCCGCGCCAGCTCGGCAAAGCGCTCCGGCGCTTCGTCGAGCTCGCGGATCGTCGCCGCGGCCCGCTCGACGGCGCGGGCGTAGGCCGGCGTGTCCGCCGGGTCGGCGGCGAAGAGGATATGCGCCGCCTCGAAAATGTCGGGGCTGCGGAAGCGCTTGCGGTTGCGCTCGTAATAGCCCCGGCAGGCCGCCTCGTCGGCCTCGGGCACCTTGATCTCGCGCTCGACGAGCTGGCGCACCAGCGCCTCCTCCTCGGTCTCGCGCCGGCCCTCGCCGTCGTCGCGCGGCTGGGCGACGAGGCCGACCCGCCGCGCCTCCTGCACCAGCAGCTCGCGCACCGCCAGCGCCTGCACCGCCGCGGCACGCGCCTCGTCCGGCCCGCGCGCGGGATGGTGCTGCATCTCCCGGGCAATCGCCGCCTCGGGGATGACCACGCCATTGACCGAGACCGCCGCCATCGCCGCCTCGCTCAGCGCGCCGGCTGGCCGCGGCCGGCGCTGCGCACGATCTGGTAGCCGCGCCGCCCGAGATACCAGACCGGCGCGCTCCAGACGTGCACCAGCCGGGTGAACGGGAACACCAGGAAGACGGTAAGACCGAGGAAGAGGTGCAGCTTGAACAACGGGTGCGCGCCGGCCACCAGGTCGGCCGCGCCGGCGCGGAAGGTGACGATGTGCTGCGCCCAGGTCATGAAGCGGACCATCTCGCCGCCGTCGAGATGGCCAAGCGAGACCGGGATGGTGATGAGGCCGAGGACCAGCTGGGCGTAGAGCAGCAGCAGGATGGCGATGTCGGCGAACGAGCTGGTGCGGCGGATGCGCGGGTCGAACAGGCGGCGGTGAACCAGCATGGTCAGGCCGACGAAGCAGAACAGACCGGCGACACCGCCGATAACGATGGCCATCAGTTGCTTTGCGCCGTGCGAGATGCCGATGGCGTCGAACACCTGGATCGGCGTGAGCAGGCCGCCGAGATGGCCGAGGAAGATGACCAGGATGCCGACGTGGAACAGGTTGGAGCCGATCATCAGCTGGCGCCGGCGCAGGAGCTGGCTCGAGCCGCTGCGCCAGGTGTACTGCTCGCGGTCGAAGCGGATCAGGCTGCCGAGCAGGAAGACCGCCAGCGCCAGATAGGGGTAGTAGCCGAAGACGAACTGGTTGAGATAGGCGGCCATCGTCCCTCTCCTTCACTTGGCCGGGTTGCGGCCGGCGGCCGGCCGCGCGGCGTCGGCGCCGGCCATCCGGGCGAGAATGTCGGCGGCGCGCGGGCAGTCATGCCCGGCCGCGCCCTGCCCCGCCGCGCCGGGCCCGAAGCGCACCGGCTCCTCGGCCCAAGCGGCGTCGAGCGCGCCGAGGTCGTCGGGGTCGTCGTCGGGCTCGGCCAGCACGGCGGCGACGCTGGCGCCGTCGGCCGGCTTGCCGGCCAGCGCCTCGAGCGCGGCGAAGACCGAGGCGTAGGGGCTGCCCCGCTTGGCCA
>CAYTWJ010000460.1:0-1946 GCA_964442055.1 uncultured Rhodospirillaceae bacterium
CGCGGGCGATGTAGTTGGCCGGATAGAAGCAGTACGCGCCGAAGTCCTCGACGATGTCGAGGTCGAGCGCGAGCAGCCGGCCGCTGGCGGTAATCGCCGCGCGCACGCGCACCTCTTGCTCGCGGGCGTGGGCGGCGGCGGCGAGATTCTCCAGCCGGTCCTCGCGCCAGCGCACCGGCCGGCCGAGGGCCCTCGCCAGCGCGGCGACGGTCAGTTCCTCGCGATAGAGCGCGATCTTCTGCCCGAAGCCGCCGCCGACATCGGGGCTGATGACGGTGACCTGCGATTCCTTGAGTCCGAGCCGGGCGGCAAGGCTGGTGCGATAGGGATGGATGACCTGGTTGCCGACGTGGAAGGTGAGATGCTGGCGCCCGGCGTCCCATTCGGCGATGCAGCCGCGGGTTTCGATCGGCACGTGCGTCTGCCGGTGCTGGCTTAGCGTGAGCTCGACCACCCGGTCCGCGGCGGCGAACTTGCGCTCGACCTCGCCGGCGGCGAAGCGCTCGTCGGAAACGAGGTTCGAGGGCAGCGCGTCGTCGACCAGCGCGGCATCCCCGGCCAGGGCCCCGGCGATGTCGACCACCGGCGCCAGCGGCTGCCATTCCACCTCGACCGCCTCGGCGGCGTCCTCGGCCGCATAGCGGTCGAGGGCGACGACGCAGGCCACCGGGTCGCCCTGGAAGCGCGCCTTGTCGGCCGGCAGCGCCGTCATCTCGGTCGGCAGCAGCCCCTCGATAGGCGGCGCCACGCGCAGCTTCCCGATCCAGCGGTTGACCTCGGCCCCGGTGACCACCGCGACCACGCGCGGCATGGCGGCGGCACGCGTCGCGTCGATGCGCACGATGCGCGCATGCGCATAGGGCGAACGGACGAAGCAGGCGTGGAGGGCACCGGCGATCTCGATGTCGTCGAGATAGCGCCCGCGGCCGGTGAGAAAGCGCGCGTCCTCCTTGCGCGGCAGCGGCTTGCCGATGCTACGGAATTCGGTTGCGCTCATGCCGGCCGGCCCGCGCCCTGCCGCGCTTGCGCCGCCGCCGCGAGCACGGCGCGGACGATATTGTGATAGCCGGTGCAGCGGCAGAGATTGCCCGAGAGCGCGTCGCGCACCTCGGCCTCGCTCGGATCGGGGTGCTCCTTGAGCCAAGCCTCGATGGTCAGCACGATGCCGGGGGTGCAAAAGCCGCATTGCAGCCCATGCGCCTCGTGCAGCGCCTGCTGCAGCGGCGAGAGTCGGCCCGGCGTGCCGACGCCCTCGATGGTGGTGATGCGCCGGCCCTGCATCTGCACGGCGAAGACCAGGCAGGAGCGCGTCGGCCGGCCGTCGACCAGCACGGTGCAGGCGCCGCAGACGCCGTGCTCGCAGCCGACATGGGTGCCCGTGAGGCGCAGGTCCTCGCGCAGCACATCGGACAAGAGCTTGCGCGGCTCGACCAGCACCTCGTGCGCGACGCCGTTCACGGTCAGCGCGACGGCGACCTTCGCGCTCATGCCGTCCTGCCCGCGCATTGCAAGGCGTCGCCGAGCGCGCGGGTGAGCAGCACCTCGGCCAGCTCGCGGCGATAGGCGGCGGGGGCGTGCGGCTCGTCCGGCGGGTCGAAGGTGGCGGCCAAACGCGCGGCGAAGTCGCGCGTCCAGGCGGCGTCGGCACCGCGGCCGATCTCGGCTGCGGCGGGGCCCGCGCAAGCGAGCGGCGTATCGGCGACGCCGCCGATCGCGACCGAGAGCCGCGCGATCCGGCCGCCGGCGTCGAGGCCGAGCGTGACCGCGGCATGGACGAGCGCGAAATCGCCGGCGCGGCGGCTGAGCCAGCGATAGCCCCAGCCCTCGCCGGGGCTGAGCACGCGCAGACGCGCCGCGACCACCATTTCGCCGGGCTCAAGGGCGGTGGTGAACACGCCGGCGAAGAACTCGGCTGCCAAGACGCGGCGCCGCCCACCACGCGCCGC
>CAYTWJ010000461.1:0-1942 GCA_964442055.1 uncultured Rhodospirillaceae bacterium
GCCGACGCCGAGCGCTACGCGGCCGCCCATGCCGAGGCGATCGCGGCGATCGGCGCGGCGGCGCGGGGCGGCACGGTCGCCGGGCGGCCGGGCATCTCGGTCAAGCTCTCGGCCCTGCACCCGCGCCACGAATACGCCCAGGCGCGCCGCGTGCGCGCCGAGCTGGTGCCGCGCGTGGCCGAGCTCGCCCGCGCCGCCGCCGAGCGCAACATCGGCTTCTGCATCGACGCCGAGGAGGCCGACCGGTTCGACATCTCGCTCGACGTGATCGAGGCGCTGGCGCTTGATAAGCGCCTCGCCGGCTGGGACGGCTTCGGGCTGGCGGTGCAGGCCTACCAGAAGCGCGCGCCAGCGCTGATCGATTGGCTTGCCGAACTGGCGGGGCGGGCGCGGCGGCGCCTCGCGGTGCGGCTGGTCAAGGGCGCCTACTGGGACAGCGAGATCAAGCGCGGCCAGGAAGGCGGCCTCGCCGGCTATCCGGTGTTCACCCGCAAGGTGGCGACCGACGTTTCGTACCTCGCCTGCGCGCGGAAGCTGCTCGCCGCCGGCGCGACCTTCTTCCCCCAGTTCGCCACCCACAACGCGCACACCGTGGCGGCGGTGAGCGTACTGGCCGGCGCGCGCGACGACTACGAGTTCCAGCGCCTGCACGGCATGGGCGAAAGCCTTTACGGCGCGGCGGCGCGGGCGGCGGGACTGACTGTGCCTTGCCGGATCTACGCGCCGGTCGGCGGCCACGAGGACCTGCTCGCCTACCTGGTGCGCCGGCTGCTCGAGAACGGCGCCAACACCTCGTTCGTCAACCGCATCGTCGACGAGGCGCAGCCGGTCGAGCGCATCATCGCCGACCCGGCCGAGGAGGCGGCGCGGCTGACCGCGGTCCCGCATCCGCGCATCCCGCTGCCGGCCGATCTCTACGGCCCGGGGCGGCGCAACGCCCGCGGCCTCGACCTCAATGACCCGGCGACGCTGGCCGCGCTGGCGCCGCGCCTCGCCGCCGAGGGCGACTGGCATGCCGCGCCGCTGGTCGACGGCGTGCCGCAGGAGGGCCGGGCCGCCGAGCGCTTCGATCCTGCCGACCGCGAGCGGCGCATCGGCACCGCGGTCGAAGCGGACGAGGCGACGATCGAGCGGGCGCTGGCGGCGGCGGCGCGCGCGGCGCCCGAATGGGACCGCGTGCCGGCGGCGGAGCGGGCGCGGCTGCTCGAAGGCGCGGCCGATCTCTTCGAGGCCGAGATGCCGGCGTTGCTCGCGCTGCTCGTGCGCGAGGCCGGCAAGTGCCTGCCCGACGCGCTCTCGGAGGTGCGCGAGGCGGTCGACTACTGCCGCTACTACGCGCAGCGCGCACGCGCCGAGTTCGCCGCGCCCGAGCGCCTGCCCGGCCCGACCGGCGAGCGCAACGAGCTCGGCCTCTCGGGCCGCGGCGTCTTCGCCTGCATCAGCCCGTGGAACTTCCCGCTCGGCATCTTCACCGGCCAGGTCGCCGCCGCGCTCGCCGCCGGCAACGTGGCGATCGCCAAGCCGGCGGAGCAGACGCCGCTTACGGCGATGCGCGCGATCGAGCTGCTGCACCGCGCCGGCGTGCCGGGCGCGGCCGTGCAGCTGCTGCCGGGGCCGGGCGAGACGGTGGGCGCGCGGCTGGTCGCCGACGCGCGGGTCGCCGGCGTCGCCTTCACCGGCGGCACCGACACGGCGCGCGCCATCGAACGCCGCCTCGCCGCGCGCGACGGCCCGATCGTGCCGCTGATCGCCGAGACCGGCGGGCAGAACGCGATGATCGTCGACAGCTCGGCCCTGCCCGAGCAGGTGACCAATGACGCCATCGTCTCGGCCTTCCATTCCGCCGGCCAGCGCTGCTCGGCGCTGCGCGTGATGTTCGTGCAGAAGGACATCGCCGACCG
This sequence comes from uncultured Rhodospirillaceae bacterium, assembly GCA_964442055.1. GTDB lineage: Bacteria > Pseudomonadota > Alphaproteobacteria > Ferrovibrionales > Ferrovibrionaceae > CAYTWJ01. The sequence goes on from CAYTWJ010000461.1 coordinate 1,902, forward strand.
CGTGCTGGCGATGCTCGCCGGCGCGATGGACGAGCTGGTGG
>CAYTWJ010000462.1:0-1919 GCA_964442055.1 uncultured Rhodospirillaceae bacterium
TCGATCATCACGCGGGCCTCGGCGATGCGCTCCTGCGTGACCGTGCGCTCGGCGACCGGCTTGCCGAAGGTGGTGCGGCTGAGCACGCGCTTGCACATCAGCTCGAGCGCCCGCTCGGACTGGCCGATGATGCGCATGCAGTGGTGGATGCGGCCGGGGCCGAGGCGCCCCTGCGCGATCTCGAAGCCGCGCCCCTCGCCGAGCAGCATGTTGGCCGCCGGCACGCGCACGTTCTCGAACAGCACCTCGCCGTGGCCGTGCGGGGCGTCGTCGTAGCCGAAGACCGGGAGCTGGCGCAGCACCTTGACGCCGGGGGCGTCGCGCGGCACCAGGATCATCGACTGCTGGCGGTGCTTGTCGGGGTTGTTGGGGTCGGTCTTGCCCATGAAGATCAGGATCTTGCAGCGCGGGTCGCCGATCCCCGAGGTCCACCACTTGCGGCCGTTGATGACGTAGTCGTTGCCGTTGCGCGCGATCGAGGATTCGATGTTGGTGGCGTCGGAGGAAGCCACCGCCGGCTCGGTCATGGCGAAGGCCGAGCGGATCTCGCCGGCGAGCAGCGGCTCGAGCCACTGCTTCTTCTGCTCGGCCGTGCCGTAGCGCACCAGCACCTCCATGTTGCCGGTGTCGGGCGCCGAGCAGTTGAAGACCTCGGGCGCGAAGTGCACCCGGCCCATGATCTCGCAGAGCGGCGCGTAGTCGAGGTTGGTCAGCCCGGCGCCCAATTCGCTCTCCGGCAGGAACAGGTTCCACAGCCCCGCCGCCCTGGCCTTCTTCTTCAGCTCCTCGACCACCGCGGTCGGCTGCCAGCGGTCGCCCTCGGCGACCTCGCGGTGGAAGCGCTCCTCGTTGGGATAGACGTGCTCGTCCATGAAGCGCAGGAGCTTCTCCTGCAGGGCCCTGGTCTTGTCGGAAAAGGCGAAGTCCATGACGGCGGGTTCCCTCGTCGCGCGCCGGCGGCGCTGTCTGTCGGTTCGTCGCGGCGAAAGTCTAGCGTCGCTCGGCGAAAAAGCCACGCAGGAGTTCCGCCGCCCGCCGCTCGCCGATGCCGCCGTAGAGCTCGGGCCGGTGGTGGCAGGTCGGCTGGGCGAAGAAGCGCGGGCCGTGCTCGACCGCGCCGCCCTTGGGGTCGGCGGCGCCGTAATAGAGCCGGCGGATGCGGGCGAGCGAGATCGCCGCCGCGCACATGGCGCAGGGCTCGAGCGTGACATAGAGGTCGCAGGCGGCCAGCCGCTCGCCGTCCTGCGCCGCGGCGGCGGCGCGGATCACCAGCATCTCGGCGTGCGCGGTGGGGTCGCGCAGCTCGACGGTGCGGTTGCCGTCGCGCGCCAGCACGCGCCCGCTCGCCGCCTCGACCAGCACCGCGCCGACCGGCACCTCGCCGCGCGCCGCCGCCGCCTCGGCCTCGGCCAGCGCCAGCTTCATGAAGGGGGAGGGTTTCATTCCAACGACGATCGGCCGCGGGCGCAGGGCCGGCGCGGCGGCCGCCGCCGGCCGCCGCCCAGCGCCGACGCCGGCCCCGTGATTCCTACCTGACCGGAATCATGATGTGCTCGTAGGGCGTGCCGGGAAACATGATGTAGGGGCTGCGCGGGTTGGCCGCCGACTTGGGATAGCCGCCGAGCATCCTGGCGCCGCCGACGACCATGATGTGCGGCCCGGTGTCGATCCATTTGTGGCCGGGCGCCGGCTTGGTCGCGTAGGGGTCGTCGTTGCTGGCGTCGGAGCCGCCCTTCAGCATGTAGACGATGCCGATCCTGTCGGCCGCCGGCGGCTTCTTGCCGAGCCAGGCTTCGACCCAGGCCATCGCGTTGCGGTCGGCGCACATCGGGTCGTTGCCCGGCGTGTGCGGGATGTCGGGCAGGCACGTGAACTCGCCCTTGCCCTGGCGCAGCACGCGCATCTGCCCCTTGTCGTCC
>CAYTWJ010000463.1:0-1915 GCA_964442055.1 uncultured Rhodospirillaceae bacterium
CGCCGAGCGCAGGTTGCCCGAGCCGTAATCGACGATCGCCACCGTCATGCCGGCGCCCCGCCAAGGCCCGGCCGCAGCCAGGCGTTGAAGAAACGGAACTCGGCCTCGTCCGCGCGCCGGCCGGCGACCACGCCGACCTCCTTGTAGCCGGCGCGGCCGAGGCGCCAGCGCCGCCAGTCGTGGGCGCCGAAGCCGACCAGTAGCGAGAAGGCCAGGCTGATCAGCGCGTCGGCGAGCGGCGCCACCCCGGCAAGCGCCGTCACGCCGCTGAGCAGCCCCGCCGCCAAGAGCCAGGCGACGAGGCCGAGCCACTGGCGATGCCAGAGCGCGTAGGCCGGCGGCGCCAGGAAGGCGAGGGGGGAGAAGCCTTCCGGGACCAGGACCACGTCGGGGTCCGCCGCCGGCGGGGTCGGCCGGACATGCACGGTGTAGATGCGCATGACCGGTCCGTCAGAGGCTGCCGCCGAGCACGCCCTTGGTCGAGGGCACCGCGGCCGGGTGTCGGGGATCGATCTCGACCGCCTGCCGGAGCGCGCGCGCCAGGCCCTTGTAGCAGGACTCGACGATGTGGTGGTTGTTGTCGCCGTAGAGGTTCTCGACGTGCAGCGTGATTCCGGCCGCCTGGGCGAAGGCCTGGAACCATTCCTTGAACAGCTCGGTGTCCATCTCGCCGAGCTTGGGCTTGGTGAAGCGCACCTTCCAGATCAGATAGGGCCGGTTCGAGATGTCGAGCGCGACCCGGGTCAGGGCTTCGTCGAGCGGGATGGTGGCGTCGCCGAAGCGGCGGATGCCGGCGCGGTCGCCGAGCGCCTTCGCCACCGCCTGGCCGATGACGATGCCGGTGTCCTCGGTGGTGTGGTGGAAATCGATGTGCGTATCGCCGCGCGCCGCCACTTCGAGATCGATCAGGCTGTGGCGCGCCAGCTGCTCGAGCATGTGGTCGAGGAAGCCGATGCCGGTGGCGACCCGGTAGCTGCCGGTGCCGTCGAGATTGACGCGCGCCTCGACCTCGGTCTCCTTGGTCTTGCGGCGGACCTCGGCCGTGCGCCCGCCGCCGGCCGGGCGCCCCGGGGCTTTCCTTGCCGCTGGCGGGCTGGACAGGGCCCTGGCCATGAATAAGGTCTCCTGAGCGATCGCCGGAGGGGGTCCGGCTCTTGCCGGGATATAGCAGGCGAGAGGGCCGGGCGCCAGACCGGGAGCCCGCCCGGGTTGACCGCGGCCGGCGAATCCATACATGGAGTGGGTCGCCCCGCCCCTTTCGGCACCGGCCGGTCCGAGCCCCCGAGGAGTAGCCTGACAAGATGGACACGCGCGAGCACCCGACCTGGCATGGCACCACCGTGCTCTCGGTCCGCAAGGGAGCCAAGGTGGTGATCGCCGGCGACGGCCAGGTGACGCTGGGCCAGACGGTGATCAAGGCCAATGCCCGCAAGGTGCGCCGCCTCGCCGACGGCGGCATCATCGCCGGCTTCGCCGGCGCCACCGCCGACGCGCTGACCCTGTTCGAGCGCCTCGAGGCCAAGCTCGAGCGCCATCCCGGCCAGCTGATGCGCGCCTGCGTCGAGCTGGCCAAGGACTGGCGCACCGACCGCTACCTGCGCCGGCTCGAGGCGATGATGGCGGTGGCCGACAAGGGCGTGTCGCTGGTGCTGACCGGGACCGGCGACGTGCTCGAGCCCGAGGACGGCCTGATCGGCATCGGCTCGGGCGGCCAGTACGCGCTCGCCGCGGCGCGCGCGCTGATCGACCGCGACGACATGGACGCCGAGACCATCGCCCGGCGGGCGATGCAGATCGCCGCCGACATCTGCGTCTACACCAACGACAAGATCGTCATCGAGGGCCTCGGCTAGAGCATGATTCCCCTATTTCGAATCGGTTCTGTCGCCGTGCGGCGTGTGCGAGCCGCGAGGCG
>CAYTWJ010000464.1:0-788 GCA_964442055.1 uncultured Rhodospirillaceae bacterium
GCTCGGCCTGCCGGCGGCGATCACCGCCGGCACCGGCATGGACGCCGTCGCCCACTGCATCGAGACCTTCCTCGCGCCGGCGGTCAACCCGCCGGCCGACGCGATCGCCCTCGACGGCCTCGGCCGCGCCATCGGCCATCTCGAGCGGGCCTGGCGCGACGGCGCCGACCGCGAGGCGCGCTGGCAGATGATGATGGCGGCGATGGAGGGCGCGATGGCGTTCCAGAAGGGGCTCGGCGCCGTCCACGCCATGAGCCACCCGCTCGGCAGCCTCGAATCGCCGCGGCTGCATCACGGCACGCTCAACGCCGTGGTCCTGCCGGCCGTGCTGCGCTTCAACGCCGGCCATGTCGGCGACAAGTACGAGCGGCTGCGCGCGGTGATGGGCCTGAAGCCGGGAGCGGACATCGCCGAGTTCATCGCCGGGCTGAACGCCCGCCTCGGCCTGCCGCCGGGACTGCGCGCGATGGGTGTCGGCGAGGCGATCATCCCGCGCATGGCCGCGCTCGCCGAAAATGACCACACCAACGCCACCAACCCGCGACCGGCCAAGGCGGCCGACTACGAACGCCTGTTCGCGGAGGCCATGCAGTGACGGCGCCGCGGCCGGAGCCTGTTCCGGCGCGGTCCCTGGAGGTTCCGGGTTCTGCGGCACGCACATCCGGCCGAAGCTAGCGGATTTAGGTTAATGAATGCTGCCGAGCCGCCGCGCGCCGGCGCGACGACCGCGAGCCCGGGCAAGCCGCCCGCGTCGGCGAGCCTGCGCGGCATCGCCCTGATCTGCTTCG
>CAYTWJ010000464.1:798-1897 GCA_964442055.1 uncultured Rhodospirillaceae bacterium
ACGTGGTGGCGAAGTTCCTGGTCCGCGAGGTGCCGGTGCCCGAGCTGGTCTGGGCGCGCTACACCTCGCAGGCCCTGCTGATGGTGGCGGTGCTCGGTCCCCGGCTCGGCTTCGGCCTCGTGCGCACGGCGCGCCCCGGCGTGCAGCTGGCGCGGGCCTTGCTGCTGCTCTCGTGCAGCGCCCTCTTCTTCACCGCCCTCTTCTTCCTGCCGCTGGCCGAGGCCTCGGCGCTCGGCTTCGCGGCGCCGCTGTTCGTCACCGCGCTGAGCGTGCCGATGCTCAAAGAGCGCGTCGGCCCGCGGCGCTGGATCGCGGTCTCGGTCGGCTTCCTCGGCGTGCTGCTGGTCGTCCGGCCGGGCGGCGCGGTGCTGCACTGGGCGGTGCTGCTGCCGCTGACCATGGCGCTCTTCTACAGCCTCTACCAGATCCTGACCCGGCTGATCGCCGGCCACGAGCGCCCGCTCGCCAGCCTGTTCTGGACGGCGCTGGTCGGCAGCCTCCTGACCACCCTCGCCCTGCCCTGGATTTGGCAAGCGCCGACGAGCCTGGGCGTGGCCGCGCTGATGGCGGCGACCGGTCTGATGGGCGGCATCGGCCATTTCGCCATGATCAAGGCGTTCGAGACGGCCCCGGCCTCGCTGCTCGCGCCCTACACCTATACCCAGCTGGTCTGGGCGACGGCCTTCGGCTATCTCGCATTTGGCGATTTCCCCGACGGCTGGACGCTGGTCGGCATGGGGGTGATCGTGGCGTCGGGCGTCTATATCTTCTACCGCGAACGACGGCTCGCCCGGGCTTGAGCGGAAGGGCCGGTTGATTTCGGACAAGGTTTCGCCATTTCGGTCGATTATCGTGGGCTCGATCGACGGCGCCGCCGCGGCGCCGCCACGCGACAGGACATCGCCATGCCCGAAATCCGCAAAGCCCCGCGCGGCGAAGTGGTTGCCCTCGACCCCGGGGCTCCGGCTGCGACCGGCCAGCGTACGCCTATTCCCGCGGCGCCCGAGGCGGCGCAGCCGCAGGGCCGGCCGCGCCGGCTGCCGCGCGCCAACCAGCGCCGGCCCGAGCGCCGCCTGGCGCTGCTGAACCCCCATGCGCT
>CAYTWJ010000465.1:0-1881 GCA_964442055.1 uncultured Rhodospirillaceae bacterium
GCCTCGAGCCGGCGGCGCACCTGCCGGTCGGCCTGCGCCAGCAGATAGGCCAGATAGTCGGTGATCGGTCGGTCGTTCATTCCTGGCGGCTATTCTTGCATCATGAACCGCACAGATTTCAATCGTTGAAGCGTGATCGAATCGAGTCTAGCCTTTTGTCCTCGCTTGGCGACTCGGCCGACCAAAGAGCCGGGCGCCGGGCGGAGTGGATGGCAGGCAGGCAGGTCTGCATGGCCCGGGGGGCGCCAGGATTGTTGCGATTCGGGGGCACTTTTTCCCACGACGACCGCGGCTGCCTCTCGTTCGCGGCAGGCGGGTTCGCCGCACGGGCGGTGAGCCTGCGCGCGCCGCGGCGGCCGCGCGAGGCCACGCGCAAGCTGGCCGGGTTTTCGACGCCGGGTCGCAGCGGCCACCGCGCCCGGCGGCTGCGCGTCGGCCTGGTCATCCCGCTGAGCGGCCCGGCCGGCGTCTGGGGGCCGTGCTGCCAGAACAGCGCGATCCTTGCGGCGGCCGAGATCAACCGACGCGGCGGCCTGTTCGGGCGCGAGGTCGAACTGGTCGTCTCCGACGGCGGCGGCGCCCCGGCCGAGGTCGCGGCGGCGGCGCGCCGTCTGGTCGTCGAGGACGGGATCGAGGCGATCGTCGGCATGCACATCAGCGCGGTGCGCCAGGCGATGGCGGCGGAAATCGGCGGCGCTGTACCTTATGTCTACACGCCGCTCTACGAGGGCGGCGAGCGCAATTGCGGCGTCTATGCCATCGGCGAGACTCCGGACCAGCAGCTCAGGCCGGCGCTGGCCTGGCTTGCGGAAGCACGCCGTGCGCAGCGCTGGTATCTCATCGGCAGCGATTATGTTTGGCCGTGGGTGTCGCACCGCGCCGCGCGCGACTTCATCGCTGCCGCAGGCGGGCGGGTGGTCGGCGAGGAATTCCTGGCGCTGGGCAGCGACGATTTCGCGCCGAGCCTCGAGCGGATCCGGGCGCTGCGGCCCGACGCCGTGCTGGTTTCGCTGGTCGGCGGCGACGCGGTGGCCTTCAACCGCTGCTTTGCCGAAGAGGGGCTGGCGCCCCACATGCTGCGGCTCTCGACGGCGATCGACGAGAACATCCTGTTCGGCATCGGCGCCGACAACGCCGAGAACCTCTATGCGGCAGCGGGCTATTTCGGTGCGCTCGCCACCCCCGACAACGTCGCCTTCCGCGGCCGCTACGGCGCGATGTTCGGCGCGCGTGCGCCGGCGCCGAGCGCGCTCGGCGAATCGTGCTACGAGGGCATGCATTTCCTCGCCGCGCTGGCGGCGAAGGCCGAGACGCTGGGCATCGGCGCGGCCCGGGTCGATCCGCACGGCGTCGCCTACCGCGGGGCACGCGGGTTGGTGCGCATGGCCGACAACCGGGCGGTGATGAGCACCTATCTCGCCGAAGCCGACGGGCTCGATTTCCGCATCCTGCGCCAGTTCTGAGCGCCGCCTTTCGTCCGCCCGCGCGCGCTCGCGCGAAATTACTTGAAACGTGAAGTATTTGGTTTTCAAATACCACGAGCGCGACGGAACGACGGTCGCGGCGTGTTGTGCCCGGGGACACGTCCGGCGGCACGCGGCCGGTGCTTCCGGCGCGGGGACCGGGCGAGGAACCGCGGCTGCCGCGTGACGAGCCCGGCGTCGCTGGGCGGCGGGAAAGAGCGGGGGAAGGCGCATGGTCCTCTTGGCATGGCTGTTCGGCATCATCGTCGCCGTTGTCGCGGTGGCGATCGCGGTGATGTTCCTCAACCGCTTCTATCGCAAGTCGACCCGCGACGCGGCCCTGGTGCGGACCGGCTTCGGTGGCCAGCGCATCCTGATCTCGGGCGACGCCCTCTGGCACAACGGCTTCGGCGTGCTC
>CAYTWJ010000466.1:0-1880 GCA_964442055.1 uncultured Rhodospirillaceae bacterium
CGCGGGCCTCGCGATCGCGTCGCCCGTCTTCCTGCGCCAGCTTTTCGCCGCTCGGGCGGCGCGCGCCGGCTGAACGGGCGCAACGCCGGCGAAGCGCGAATCCCCGCGGCCGGCCGCCAGCCGCGGAACCTGTGATCTCGATCACAGCGCTCCGTCACAGCGTTTCATGGCCGGTTCTGATACATCGAGGCCCCATGGGACAGGGCTGCTCGGCGGCTCGCAATCAGACAGGAGCGACGACCATGGCACTGCGACGGGGTACGAACAAAGGCGAGACGCTCGAAGGAACATCCGAAGCCGATAACATCATCGGCGAAGGCGGCAACGACGTTCTGATCGGCCACGGCGGCAACGACGAAATCTACGGCGACGACGGCAACGACGAGCTTTACGGCGGCGCCGGCGACGACGCCCTCGACGGCGGCGACGGCAACGACCTGCTGCATGGCGGCGACGGCCACGATGTCCTCGAAGGGAATTACGGGGACGACACGATCTATGGCGGCGCCGGCAACGACACGATCTATGCCGGGTTCGACGCGGACACGGTTTACGGCGGCTCCGGCAACGACACGATCCATGTCGGCGGCGGCCAATGGGCGCGCTTCGACCGGGTGGACGCCGGCAGCGGCGACGACTACGTCGAGATCTATGGAGGCGGCAAGGTGCTGGCCTTCGGCGGCGACGGCAACGATACCTTCGACGTGCGCCTGGACGGCGACATCGTCGTTTCGGGCGGCGCCGGCAACGACACGTTCCGCGTGACCGGCAGCGACGTCGGCGGACTCGACCGCGTCGCCGTGATCCATGGCGGCGAAGCCCTCGTGACCACGAGCGAAAGCTTCGGCTTCGAGAGCATCGCGGGCGAGACGATCCTGGACGACAGCGGCACCGACACGCTCGATCTGTCGGGCCTCGGCAAGGGCGGCCTCACCGTGACCATGCGCAACCTCGCCGCGGGCTCCACGCCGACGTCCGGCAATTCGGGCTCGGTGGTCGATTCCTCGGGCCGCACGCACCTGCTGTTTACCGGCATCGAGAACGTCATCGGCACGGAGGAGAACGACAGCATCCACGGCAACGGCGCAGCGAACGTGATCGAGGGCGGCGAGGGCAACGATAACCTCTGGGGCGGCGCCGGCAACGACACGATCCGCGGCGGCGCCCACGGCGACAATGTCGGCGGCGACGAGGGCAATGACACGCTCTACGGCGACGGCGGCAACGACCAGATGTGGGGCGGCGCCGGCAACGACACGATGGACGGCGGCACCGGCAACGACTCCATGCGCGGCAACGACGGCGCCGACGTCATGGACGGCGGGTCGGGCAACGACACCATGTACGGCGACGACGGGAACGACACGCTGTTCGGCGGCACCGGCGACGACAGGCTCGAGGGCGGCACGGGCGACGACGCGCTCTTCGGCGGCGCCGGGACCGACCACCTGATCGGCGGATCGGGCGCCGACGTGCTCAACGGCGAAGCCGGCGACGACACGCTGGACGGGGGCAGCGGCGGCGACATCCTGAATGGCGGCGCCGGCCGCGACACGATCAACGGCGGCTCGGGCCAGGACATCGTCTACGGCGACTTCTACGGCGACGCCGTCTCGGCCGACACGCTGACCGGCGGCGCCGACTCCGATCGCTTCGTGTTCGTGGACGTGGCCAAGGCCTACGCCACGCAGCAGGTGAGCACGAAGTGGGGCACCATGACCGCCGTCGTCGAAATCCCGGCCTACGACACGATCACCGACTTCGACACCAGCGGCGCCGACAGCGACAGGATCGACATCGCCTACCTGATGGATGCGCGGACCAACTTCTCCGGCACCACCTATCAGCAGGCGGTGAGCCAGGGCTATCTCTACTTCGTG
>CAYTWJ010000467.1:0-1865 GCA_964442055.1 uncultured Rhodospirillaceae bacterium
GCCTCGACGCCGGCGCCGCCTTCGACTTCGCGGCCGAGGACGGCGTCAACGCCTTCGCCTATGTCATCGAAGGGACACTCCTCGGCAGTGACACGGTGGGACGCGAGCTCGCCGCCCCGGCCGGCCGGCTCGCTTTGTTCAGCCGGCGCGGCGACGTGCGCGTGCGCGCCGGCGAGCGCGGCGCGCGCTTCCTCTTCCTCGCCGGCAAGGCGATCGAGGAGCCGGTGGCGCGCATGGGGCCGTTCGTCATGAACACGCGCGCCGAGCTGCTCAAGGCGGCGGACGACTATCGCCGCGGCGTTTTCGACAAGGCCGGCTGAGCGCCCGTCAGACGTCGATGGCGAAGCCGAGGTCGACGTCAGCCGCCATCTGCCCGCCGCGGATGCCCCAATTCTCGGGCGGCACCTCGATCAGCACGACCTTGATGTCGGCGTCCGGCACGCCGATCTCGCCGAGGCGGCGCACGATGGCGCGATAGAGGTTGCGCTTGGCGTCGAGCGAGCGGCCCGAGAAGAGCGTGATCTCGACCAGCGTGTAGCGCTCGCCGCGGCCGGGCGGCACGGCGAAGGCCTCCGGTTCGTGCTCGACCAGGCGCAGCGTGCGGTCCCATTCCGGTATCCGCAGCGCCTCCATCAGCGCGCCGTGCACCGCGTCGATGACGGTGCCGCGGTCGGCGATCCAGCCGCGGCGGGTGGCGATCAGCGCGTTCGGCATCGGCCCTCCTCCCCGCCGTCAAAGCAGCCCGAGCGACTTCAGCTCGGCGAGCAGCCCCGGCGGCAGCTTGGCCGCGGCAGCACCCCGCTCGCCCTTGATATCGCGCGGCGCGTCGGCCGGCTCGAGATAGCGCCAGCCCTGGTGCGGCCGGCGCGCCTGCAGCTCGGTCGGCACCAGCCTGCGCTCGAGCTTGATCGCGCAATAGCGGCCCTCGTCCTCGAAATGCTGCCAGGAGAGCCCGAGGATGCGCTGGCGCACCTGGACGAAGCCCTTGATGATCCAGTAGAGCGAGCCGCCATCGAGGATGTCGGCGTCGCGCCGGGGCATGTGGCGGGTGTAGTGGAACACCGCGTCGCGGCCGCCCTTGCGCCGCCGCGCCTGGGCGGCGGCGAGCGCCTCGATGCTGTCGATGCCGACGCAGACTTTCAGCAGATGGAGCGGCATGGGCGGCGCAACCGGTCGAGCCAATCAGGGGTCGGCATGCTAGAGCAAGCCGGCGCCAGGTCCAACCGTCAGCGCTCGTCCTCGCCGAGCGAGAGCAGGGCCGCGTTGCCGCCGGCCGCGGTGGTGTCGGTCGAGACGGTGCGCTCGACGGCGAAACGGTGCAGATAGCGCGGGCCGCCCGCCTTCGGCCCGGTGCCGGACAGCCCCTCGCCGCCGAAGGGCTGCACGCCGACCACCGCGCCGATCATGTTGCGGTTGACGTAGATGTTGCCGACGCGGGCGCGCGCCCGCACCCGCCGCACGGTCTCGTCGATGCGGCTGTGCACGCCCAACGTCAGGCCGTAGCCGGTGGCGTTGATCGCGTCGACCACCGCCTCGAGCCGGTCGCCGGCGAAGCGCACCAGGTGCAGGATCGGCCCGAACACCTCGCCGGCGAGCCGCCCGATGCCGTCGATGGCGAAGGCGCGCGGGGCGAAGAAGGTGCCGCGCGCGCAATCGGCGCCGAGCGGCGCCTCGGCGATGAGCTTGGCTTCGGCCGTCATCCGGCCGGCATGGTCGGCGAGAGCGGCGCGCGCGGCGGCGTCGATCACCGGGCCGACATCGGTTTCGAGCCAAGCCGGGTCGCCGACAGCGAGCTCGGCCGTCGCCCCGGCGAGCATCGCCTGGACGCGGTCGGCGATCTCCTCCTGCACGAACAGGACGCGCAG
>CAYTWJ010000468.1:0-1833 GCA_964442055.1 uncultured Rhodospirillaceae bacterium
CAGGTGATCAACGCGGGCAACCTCACGTTGACGATGCAGGGTGTGGACAACGTCATCGGCACCGACTTCAACGATGTGATTCACGGCAGCCACTCCGGCAACGTCATTTATGGCAAGGGCGGCCACGATGTGATCATCGGCCATGGCGCCGGCGACATGATCTATGGCGACGCCGGCAACGATCTGATCGACGGGGACGACAGCGCCCCCGATGGACGCATCAATATTGAAGGCGATGACTACATCGAGGGCGGAACCGGCAACGACATTCTGCACGGCAAGGGCGGCCACGACACCATGCTCGGCGACGCCGGCCACGACCTCTTGTTCGGCGGCGATGGCAACGACGACATGCAAGGCGGTAACGGCAGCGACGACATTCATGGCGAGGGGGGCGACGATCTGATCCACGGCGACCCCGACGCCGTGAGCGGCTGGACGAGCTGGAACGATTCCATCACCGGCGGCAGCGGCAACGACACGGTCCACGGCGGCGCCGGCAAGGACGCCATCGAAGGGAACGGGGGAGAGGACGATCTTTACGGCGACGTCGGCTCTGACACGGTCAAGGGCGGCACGGAGAACGACTTGCTCGAAGGCGGCAGCGGCAACGACATCCTCCACGGCGACCAAGGCAACGACGTCGCCGACGGCGGCACCGGCAACGACTACATCCAGGGCGGCGAGGACCACGACTGGCAAGTCGGCGGCGACGGCGTCGATACCCTCTTCGGCTGGTCGGGCAACGACTCGCTCCTGGGCGGCAACGGCGGCGATCACCTCAACGGTCAGGAGGGGGACGACTCGCTCGACGGCGGATCGAGCACCGACTTCATGTATGGCAACGTCGGCGACGACAGCATGATCGGCGGGACCGGCAACGACATCATGCGCGGCGACGAAGGCAACGACACCATGAAGGGCGGCGACGGCAAGGACACGATGTATGGCGAGGAAGACAACGACACCCTGGACGGCGAGGGCGGCAACGACAACATCTACGGCGACGAGGGCGACGACGACGTCAGCGGCGGCGACGGCCACGACAAGGTCGACGGCGGCATCGGCGCCGACAAGATCAGCGGCAACATCGGCAACGACACCATGCTCGGCTCCGAGGGGAGCGACACCATGTACGGCGGCGACGGCCAGGACAAAATGTTCGCCGGCGATGGCGAGGATGAGATGTTCGGCGGCGCCGACAACGATGTCATGGAAGGCGCCCAGTCGAACGACTTCATGAATGGCGAGGGTGGCAACGACGATATCAACGGCGGCACCGGCGACGATGAGCTATTCGGCGGCGATGGCAACGACACGATGCTCGGCCATCTCGGCAACGACACCATCACCGGCGGCGACGGCAGCGACAAGCTCTATGGCAGCGACGGCTTCGACGACCTGCACGGCGGTGTTGGCAACGACAGCCTGAAGGGCGGCAAGGGCAATGACCTCGTCGACGGCCAGGATGACAACGACCGGCTCTACGGCAACGACGGCAACGACGACCTTCGTGGCGGCTCCGGGGTCGACACGCTCTTCGGCGGCGCCCACTCGGACGTGCTCTTCGGTGGGATCGACGCCGACGCGGACTTCATGAGCGGCGGCGCCTGGGCGCCGGACTTCTTCATTGTGATTACGCTGCCGGAGCTGAACTTGACCGACTACAACCCGCTGCCGCCCGACCTGGACGGATTCATGATTCTGTGATGGAGATTGACGCCGGTTGCGGCGTGGCGCTACGACGCAAGCGGCGTCAATCGTTTAATCATCTGACTCACTTCGGGATAGCGCGCCGTCAGTTCCGCGCGATCGCCGGCGGTGTAATCGGCA
>CAYTWJ010000469.1:0-1824 GCA_964442055.1 uncultured Rhodospirillaceae bacterium
CGCTGGTGATCGGCGAGCCGGACTGCGAGCTGGGCATCCGCGTGCTCGCCGACCCGCCGGTGGGGGCCGACCGCCTCGCCAACACGATCGGCGGCCACCTGCGCCATCCGGGACCGCTGGTGGTGGTCGATTTCGGCACCGCCACCACCTTCGACGTCAAGGACGGCGAGGGCAATTACCGCGGCGGCGTCATCGCCCCCGGCATCAACCTGAGCCTCGAATCGCTGCACCGGGCGACCGCCATGCTGCCGCGCATCGCCCTCGAGCCGACCGTGACGGTGATCGGCACCAACACGCTCGCCTGCATGCAGTCCGGCATCTACTGGGGTTACGTCGGCCTGATCGAGGGGCTGGTGGCGCGCATCAAGCGCGAATGGGGCGCGCCGATGGCCGTGGTCTCGACCGGCGGCCTGGCGCCGCTCTTCGCCGAGGTGACCGACGTCATCGAAACGGTCGATCCCGACATCACCATGCGCGGCCTCGCCGAGATCTGGCGCCGCAACCACGCCGGCTAGCACGATGAGCGACCGGCTGCCGCGCGACGCCCTCTTGTTCGTGCCCCTGGGCGGGGCGGGCGAGATCGGCATGAACCTCAATCTCTACGGCTACGGCGGCCGCTGGCTGATGGTCGATCTCGGCCTCACCTTCGCCGACGAGAGCCTGCCCGGCATCGACCTGCTGCTGCCCGACCCGGCCTGGATCGCCGAGCGGCGCGACGAGCTGGTCGCCATCGTGCTCACCCACGCGCACGAGGACCATCTCGGCGCGGTGCCCTATCTCTGGCCGCAATTGCGCTGCCCGGTCTACGCCACCGCCTTCGCCGCCGCCGTGCTGCGGCGCAAGCTCGACGATGCCGAGCTTGCCGATCAGGTGCCGGTGCACGTCTTCGCGCCCGGCGACACGCTCGAGCTCGGGCCGTTCCGGGTCACCGCGGTGCCGATCACGCATTCGATCCCGGAATCGCAGGCGCTGGCGATCGAGACGCCGCTTGGCACCGTGCTGCATTCGGGCGACTGGAAGCTCGACCCCAACCCGCTGGTCGGGCCGCTCACCGATGCTGACGCGCTGGCGCGCTTCGGCGCCGGCGGCGTGCTGGCGCTGGTCTGCGATTCGACCAACGTCTTCCGCCGTGGCGAGAGCGGCTCCGAGGCGGCGGTGCGCAGCAGCCTGAACGAGCTGCTCGCCGGCCGGCGCGGCCGCATCGCCGTCACCACATTTGCCTCCAATGTCGCCCGCCTCGAGACGCTGGCCAGGGTGGCGAAGGCACATGGCCGCCATCTCTGCCTGGTCGGGCGCTCGCTCTGGCGCATCGCCGAGGCGGCGCGCCGCTGCGGCTATCTGGGCGATATCGACGAGTTTCTCAGCGAGCGCGACGTCGGCTATCTGCCGCGCGACAAGGTGCTGCTCGCCTGTACCGGCTGCCAGGGCGAGCCGCGCGGCGCGATGGCCCGCATCGCCGCCGGCGACCACCCCCATGTGTCGCTTGCTCGCGGCGACACGGCGGTGTTCTCCTCGCGCATCATTCCCGGCAACGAGCGCGCGCTCGGCCGGCTGCACAACCTGCTGGTACTCGCCGGCGTCGAGGTGATCACCGAGAAGGACGCCTTCGTCCACGTCTCGGGCCATCCGGCCCGCGACGAGCTGGCGCAGATGTACCGCTGGGTCCGGCCGCGCATCGCGGTGCCGGTGCACGGCGAGGCCCGCCATCTGGTGGAACACGCCAGGCTCGCCGAGAGCCTGCAGGTGCCGCAAACGATCGTGCCGCGCAACGGCCAGGTGCTGCAGCTCGCGCCGCGCAGTCGCCAGGACGGCTTCGACTACGAG
>CAYTWJ010000470.1:0-1819 GCA_964442055.1 uncultured Rhodospirillaceae bacterium
TCAACGGCCGCAAGTGGTGGTCCTCCGGCGTCGGCCATCCGCGCTGCGAGATCGCCATCCTGATGGGCAAGACCGACCCCGACGCGCCGCGCCACTCGCAGCAGTCGCAGATCCTCGTGCCGATGGACACGCCCGGCATCACCGTCGAGCGCATGCTGCCGGTGTTCGGCTTCGACGACGCGCCGCACGGCCACGCCCAGGTGCTGCTCGAGAACGTGCGCGTGCCGGCAGCCAACCTGCTGCTCGGCGAGGGCCGCGGCTTCGAGATCGCGCAAGGGCGCCTCGGCCCCGGCCGCATCCACCACTGCATGCGCCTGATCGGCCAGGCCGAGCGCGCGCTCGAGCGGATGTGCAAGCGGGCCAAGAGCCGGGTCGCCTTCGGCAAGCCGGTGGCCGAGCAGACGGTGACGCTCGAGCGCATCGCCGAGGCGCGGATACTCATCGACCAGGCGCGGCTGCTCGTCCTGCACGCCGCCTGGAAGATGGACACCGTCGGCAACAAGGAGGCGCGCAAGGAGATCGCCATGATCAAGGTCGCCGCGCCGACCATGGCCTGCCAGGTGATCGACTGGGCGATGCAGGTGCACGGCGGCGGCGGCGTCTCCGACGATTTCGGCCTCGCCTACGCCTATGCCAGCGCGCGCACGCTGCGCTTCGCCGACGGCCCCGACGAGGTGCACCGCAACCAGATCGGCCGGCTCGAGCTGCGCCGCCACAACTGAGCCCCGCCGGCGCGAGCCCCGCAACCTCCAACCGTCCCCGCACGACAGGCGGCCTCGCGCCGCGCCGCGAAAGGATTGTCATGGCCATCAGCGACCATTTCTCCGCCACCTACGCCGAGGCGCGCGCCAAGTTCCGCGCCGCCGCCGGCGCGGCCGGCGCCCGGCTGGAAAGCCACGTCAACCCGAACCGGCGCGGGCCCGACGGCGAGGAGCTCGCCACCGACGTGGCGCTGTTCGGCCCGGCGGACGCGGCCAAGGCGCTGGTCACCAGCTCGGCGACGCACGGCGTCGAGGGCTTCTGCGGCTCGGGCTGCCAGGTCGGCGCCATCCGCGAGGGGCTGGTGCGGGCGCTGCCGCGCGACTGCGCGCTGGTGGTGATCCACGCCATCAACCCCTACGGCTTCGCCTGGCAGCGGCGGGTGACCGAGGACAATGTCGACCTCAACCGCAACTTCGTCGATTTCGCCGCGCCGCCGGTGAATGACGCCTACGACCGCGTGCACGGCTGGCTGGTGCCGGCCGACTGGGACGGCCCGGCCCGGCGCGCCGCCGACCAGGCGATCGCCGACTTCATCGCCGCCAGCGGCCTGCCGGCCTTCCAGGCGGCGGTCTCGGGCGGCCAGTACCGCCATGCCGACGGCCTCTTCTACGGCGGCGCCGCGCCGACCTGGTCGCACAAGACCTTCGTCGAGATCGTGCGCCGCCATCTCGCCGGGCGGCGGCGGCTCGGCTTCATCGACTTCCACACCGGGCTCGGGCCGTCGGGCTACGGCGAGCCGATCTTCCCCGGCCCGGCGGAGAGCGACGGCTTCGCCCGCGCCCGCGACTGGTTCGGCCCCGACGTCACCTCGCCCGAGGGCGGCACCTCGACCTCGGCGGTGGTGGTCGGCACGCTCAAGCACGGGCTCGACGCGCTGCTGCCCGGAACCGAGGTGGCGATGATCGCGCTCGAATACGGCACGGTGCCGATCCCGGAGGTGATCGAGGCGCTGCGCGGCGACCACTGGCTGGCCAAGCACGGCGACCCGGCCTCGGTGCAGGGGCGCGCGATCAAGGCGGCGATGCGCCGCGCCTTCTACACCGAGACCGACGCCTGG
>CAYTWJ010000471.1:0-1790 GCA_964442055.1 uncultured Rhodospirillaceae bacterium
GCCAAAATCGGCGGCAGCGCAGGCCCATCGGAATTCCCAAACGGTCTCTCAGACCGACATCGGCGAACGAACAGGGGCTCCCGGCGGGGAGCCCCTTTTTTCTTTGCGTCGCGGCCCCTTTCGTTTGCGTGCCGCTGCCCCTATCATCGCCGGCCCGTCATCAACCCACCGAGCCGGAAGCCCCCATGCAGCTCTTCTTCTCGCCCTCCTCGCCCTACGTGCGCAAGGTCCGCGTCGTCGCGCACGAGCTCGGCCTCGACAAGCGCATCGAGCTGGTGCCGACCGACCCCTACGACCCCGCGCATCCGCTGCACGGCAAGAACCCGCTCGGGCGCGTGCCGACGCTGATCACCGACGAGGGCCAGGCGCTCTTCGACAGCCCGGTGATCTGCGAGTACCTCGAACACCTGGCGGGCGGCGGCAGGCTCTACCCGGCCGCGGGGCCGGCGCGCTTCGCCGCGCTGCTGCGCCAGGCGCTCGGCGACGGCATCCTCGACGCCGCCGTGCCGCGCCGCCAGGAGGTGCTGCGCCCGCCGGCGCAGCAATCGCCGGAATGGACCGAGCGGCGCAAGCGCAACATCCGCCTCGCGCTCGACGAGCTCGAGGGCCGCGTGCCCGAGCTGATCGCCGCCGGGGTGGACATCGGCACCGTCGCCATCGCCTGCGCGCTCTCCTACCTCGATTTCCGCTTCGCCGAGGACCGCTGGCGCGACGGCCGGCCCAAGCTCGCCGCCTGGTACGCCAGCTTCGCCGCGCGCCCGTCGATGAAGGCGACCGAGCTCAAGGCGCCGGCCTGAGCCCGGTCAGCGCCGGCGCAGGAGGTCGCCGGCGCCGAGTGCGGCGCCGCCGGCGATGAGCAGGCAGGCGGCGAGCACGCTCCAGCGCGGCTCGCCCAGCCCGAAGCCGATGAGCAGAAGCGTCGAGACCAGCGGCGCGCCGTAGGCCGCGGCGCCGAGGGCGCGGATGTCGCCGCGCTTGCAGCCCCGGTCCCACAAATAGAAGGCCGCCCCCGCCGGCCCCAGCCCCATCGCCAGCACGATCAGCCATTCGCGCCCGCCGGCCGGCCAGCGCGTCGCCTCGAACAGCGGGTGCAGCGCCCAGGCGAGCAGCGCGGTCGCCCCGCAATAGGCGCCGACCGCGTCGGTCGGCACGGCGCGGAAGCGCCGGCTCAGGACCGAATAGCCCGACCAGCAGAAGGCGCAGCCCAAAGCCGCGGCGTAGCCGAGCGCGTATTCGGCCTGGAAGCCGAGCCGGCCGCCGCCGACCAGCAGCGCGGTGCCGGCCAGCCCGGCCAGCGCCCCGGCGAGGTGGAACCAGCGCAGCCGCTCGCCCGGCAGCAGCGCCGAGAAGAGCACGATCAGGAGCGGCCAGAGATAGTTGATCAGCGAGGCCTCGACCGGCGGCGCGTTCTGCAACGCGACGAAGTAGAGGAAATGGAAGCCGAACATGCCGCCGACGCCGACCGCCCAGACCGGCGCCGGCAGCCGCAGATGCGCGCGCACGCTTTCGCCGCGCCAGAGCCACTTGGCGAGCGCCAGCGCGAAGGCGAGGGTGAAGGTCATGGCCAGAAGCTGCAACGGCGGCACCGGCCCGGCGAGCGCGGTCAGGAGCGCGAACGACGACCACAGCAGCACGGCGACGCCGCCGAGCAAGGTGGCGGCGCGGGTGGCCTGGACGGCGTGCGCGGCGGCGAGGGTCATGGCGGGCCGGGTGGCTTGGCGCGCGCGGACCCTACATGCCCCCGCCCGCCCGCCGCAAGCGGCGGGTCCCTCCCTCTCCCGCAGGGCGGG
>CAYTWJ010000472.1:0-1779 GCA_964442055.1 uncultured Rhodospirillaceae bacterium
GTTGACTGCCGTGATGTTACGCGAAGCCGCCCGGTTTGTCGCCGGTCGACGGCGGCGCCCAGGCCCACGGGCGGCGGCGCCGGTCGGCGGCCTGGAAGGCGTCGATGGCGGCGGCGTGACGCAGCGTCTCGCCGATCTCGTCCAGGCGCTCGAGCAGCGCCGCGCGGCGTGCCGGGTCGATGGCGAAGGCGTGCACCGTGCCGTCGGGGGCGGTCACCGTGCCGGCGACGAGGTCGACGGTCATCTCGGCGCCCGGCCGCGCCGCCAGCTCGGCGAGGATCTTGTCCACCACGGCGTCGGGCAGGGTCACCGGCAGCAGGCCGTTCTTGAAGCAATTGTTGTGGAAGATCGAGGCGAAGCTCGGCGCGATCACGGCGCGGATGCCGAACTGCAGGTGGCCCCACACCGCCATCTCGCGCGACGAGCCGCAGCCGTAGTTGGCGCCGGCGACGAGGATGCGGGCGCGGCGCCACGGCTCGCGGTTGAGGACGAAGTCGGGCACCTCGCGCCCCGCGAGGTCGTAGCGCCAGTCGCCGAACAGCCCGGCCCCGAAGCCCTCCTTGCTGATCGAGACGCACCAACGTTTGGGCATGATCGCGTCGGTGTCGACGTTGCGGCGCGGCAGCGGCGCCGCGATACCGGTGACGCGGATGAACTTCTCCATCGCTAGCCCCCGAGCCGGCGCACGTCGACGATCGCGCCGGCCACCGCCGCCGCGGCCGCCATGGCCGGGCTGGCCAGGTGGGTGCGGGCGAGCGGCCCCTGACGACCCTCGAAATTACGGTTGATGGTGGCGACGCAGCGCTCGCGCGGGCCCACCTTGTCGGCGTTGAGGCCGGCGCACATCGAGCAGCCGGGCTCGCGCCAGTCGAAGCCGGCGTCGCGGAAGACGCGGTCGAGGCCGCGCGCTTCCGCCGCGCGCTTGACCGTGCCCGATCCGGGTACGGCCAGTGCCTTGACGTGCGGCGCCACCTTGCGGCCGCGCAGCACCGCCGCCGCCGCCTCGAGGTCGGCGAGCCGGCTGTTGGTGCACGAGCCGATGAAGACGCGGTCGATCGGGATGCCTTCGAGCGGCGTGCCCGGCGCGAGGCCCATGTAGGCCAGCGCCTGCGCCGCCGCCTGCCGTTTGCCGCTGTCGGCGATGGCGGCCGGGTCAGGCACGCGCCCGTCAATGGCGGCGACCTGCTCGGGGCTGGTGCCCCAGGTGATCTGCGGCGCGATGCCGCCGGCGTCGAGCTCGAGCTCGCGGCCATAGCGCGCGCCCGGATCGCTCGGCAGCGCGCGCCAGGCCGCCATGGCGGCCTCCAAGTCGGCGCCCCTGGGCGCGAAGGGCCGGCCGGCGACGTAGGCGAAGGTGGTGTCGTCGGGCGCGACCAGGGCGGCGCGGGCGCCGGCCTCGACACCCATGTTGCAAAGCGCGAAGCGCCCCTCCATGTCGAGCGCGCGCACCGCCTCGCCGGCGAATTCCAGGGCGTAACCGGTGGCACCGGCGGTGCCGATGGCGCCGATCAGGTGCAGCACCATGTCCTTGGCGGCGACGCCCGGCGCCAGCCGGCCGCGCCAGGCCACGCGCATGGTGCGAGGCCGCTCCTGCGCCAGCACCTGCGTCGCCAGAACGTGCTCGACCTCCGAGGTGCCGATGCCCCAGGCCCAGGCGCCGAGCGCGCCCACCGTGCAGGTGTGACTGTCGCCGCAGACCAGCGTGAGCCCGGGCAGCGCGATGCCGAGCTCGGGCGCGATCACGTGCACGATGCCCTGGCGCGCGTCGCCGACGTCGAA
>CAYTWJ010000473.1:0-1773 GCA_964442055.1 uncultured Rhodospirillaceae bacterium
TCGACGACTACGTCGCCGCCATCAGCTGCCCGGTGCTGGCGATCCGCGGCGCCGACGACGAGTTTTTCTCCGAGGCGCAGACGCGGCGCATCGACGAGCTGGTTCCCGGCGGGATCGAGTGCCTGGCGATCGCGGGCTGCCGGCACGCGCCGCACCGCGAGGCCTTCAAGCCGACCATCGGCGCGATGGCCCGCTTCGTCGCCCGCGTCATCGGCCCGCCGCGCGAAGCCGGCGCCGCCTTGCGCGCGCCTGACGCCTGATTCTCAATCCGGCCAGCGGCGGTGGACCCAGAACCAGTGGTCGGGGCGGGCGCGGATCCAGGCCTCGAACAGCGCGTTGACCTGGCGCATCGCCGCGGCCACGTCGGCGGCGCGCTCGCCGGTGCGCGCGAGCGCGAGCGGCGCCAGCACGGTGACGCGGAAGCGCGCGCCGCCCAGGCGCTCGACATGGACCGGCACCACCGGGCAGTCGAAGCGCAAGGCCAGCTCGGCCAGCGCCGGCGCGGTCATCGCCGCGCGGCCGAAGAAGGGCACCGGGATGCCGTCGTTCATCTTCTGGTCGACCAGCATGGCGAGATGTTCGCCGGCATTGAGGGCCGCGATCAGCGCGCGCGCCGCCTTCGGCCCCTTGGGCACCTGCGCGCCCTCGGCGGCGCGCCGCGCCCGCCGCACCAGGCGCTCGACCAGCGGGTTGTTGGCGGCGCGATAGACCAGCACCAGCGGCAGGTCGAAGGCGAGCGCGCCGAGCGCGAGAATCTCCCAGTTGCCGTAATGGGCGGAGAACAGGATGCCGGGCTTGCCGTCGTCGCGCAGCCGCTCGACATGCTCGCCGCCGACGATCTCGACGCGGCCCTTGCCGATTCCTTCGCGCAAGGCGTCGAGATGCGGATATTCGGCGACGACGCGGCCGAGATTGTCCCACATGCCGGCGAGCGTGCGCCTGACCGCGGCCTCGTCGAGCTCAGGCAGGGCGCGGCGCAGGTTGCGCTCGGCGACGCGGTGCGCCGCGGTCAGCGGGCCGATGCGGCGGGCGAGCCAGCCGCCGATCCCTGAGGCGAGGTCGAGGGGCAGCGCGCGCAAGATGAAATAGCCGGCCCAGGCCAGCGCCGCCTCGGCATAGTGGCGCGGGCGGATGCGCTCAGGCACGGCGGACAAAGCGCGCGAGCAGGCGGTCGAGCGCGGCCTCGTCGTCGAAGCGGAGCGCGACGCTCAAGGTCTCGACCATCGGCCTCGCCTCGTCCGGCAGGCGCACCGCGTCCTTGGCGGTGGTGACGGCGACGGCGCCGCGTTGCGCCGCCGCCTCGACCAGGCGCATCACCTCGTCGGGGCTGTAGGCGTGGTGGTCGGCAAAGGCGCGGGTCTCGGCCAGCCGGCAGCCGATCTGGGCCAGCGTGTCGAAGAACTTTTCCGGCCGGCCGATGCCGGCGAAGGCGACCACCGCGCGGCCCGTAAGCCGCGCCGCCTCGGGTCCGGGCTCGAGGCGGGCGCGCAGCACCGGCTTCGTCCCGGCGCGCGGCACCGGCGGGGCGGCGGGCGAGGGCGCGCCGATGGCGACGATGGCGTCGGCGCGGGCGAAGCCCGCCGCCACCGGCTCGCGCAGCGGGCCAGCCGGGATGACGCGGCCGTTGCCGACGCCGTACTCCTGGTCGATGACCAGCAGCGAGAGGTCCTTGACCAGGCTGTGGTTCTGATGCGCGTCGTCGAGGATCAGCAGGCCGGCGCCGGCCTCGATCGCCGCCAGCGCGCCGCGTGCCCGGTTGCGCGCCACCCAGGT
>CAYTWJ010000474.1:0-1771 GCA_964442055.1 uncultured Rhodospirillaceae bacterium
CCGCGTTCTTCGCCGCCGCCCCCAAGGTCGCCGGGGTTGCGCTCTTCCTGCGCGCCATGCTGTCGCCCTTCGGCGAGCTCACCGACGAGTGGCGGCAGATCATCATCTTCCTCGCCGTCGCCTCGATGCTGCTCGGCGCCTTCGCCGCGATCAACCAGAGCAACATCAAGCGGCTGATGGCCTATTCCTCGATCGGCCATGTCGGCTATGCGCTGATCGGCCTCGCCGCCGGCAGCAGCGAGGGCGTGCGCGGCGTGCTGATCTACATGGCGATCTACCTGGCGATGACGCTCGGCACGTTCGCCTGCATCCTGGCGATGCGCCAGCGCGGCGGCATGGTCGAGAGCATCGACAGCCTGGCCGGCCTTGCCCGCAGCCAACCGGCGCTGGCCCTGGTGCTGGCCGTGTTCATGTTCTCGCTGGCCGGCGTGCCGCCGCTCGCCGGCTTCTTCGGCAAGTTCTACGTCTTCCTGGCGGCGATCAACGCCGGCCTTTACACGCTCGCCGTGATCGGCGTGCTGAGCAGCGTCGTCGGCGCCTACTACTATCTGCGCATCGTCAAGCTGATGTATTTCGACGCCCCGGCCGAGCCCTTCGAGCGGCCGATGCGCCCCGAGCTGGCGGCGGTCGCTGCCGGCACCGGCCTGTTCACGCTGCTCTTCTTCCTGCATCCGGCGCCGCTGCTCGCCGGGGCCGAGGCGGCGGCGCGGGCGCTGTTCCCGTGAGCGCCCGGGGCGGGTGCCGGCGGTGAGCGAAGGAGCGGCGCTGCCGGGCTTCTTCACGCGGCTGCGGCTCGGCGCCGTGGATAGCACCAGCGACGAGGTCCGCCGCCGCGCCGAGGCGGGCGCGGGCGAGGGGCTGCTGGTGCAGGCCGAGAGCCAGCGCGCCGGGCGCGGCCGCCGCGGCCGCGCCTGGGCATCGCCGCCCGGCAATCTCTATTGTACGCTGCTGCTGAAGCCGCCGCGGCCGGCGGCGGAGGCGGCGCAGCTCTCGTTCGCCGCCGCCCTGGCCGTCGCCGATGCCGCCGCGGCGTTTCTGCCGGCGTCGCGCGCCGTCACCTGCAAGTGGCCCAACGACGTGCTGGTCGACGGCGCCAAGCTGGCCGGCATCCTGCTCGAATCGCGCACCGGCGTGACAGGCGGGCTCGACTGGGTGATGATCGGCACCGGCATCAACGTGGCGAGCCATCCCGAGGGCATCGGCTACCCGGCGACCTCGCTGGCCGCCTCCGGCGCCGCTTGCGCGCCCGACGAGGTGCTGGAGGCGTACGCGCGGAGCCTCCTCGGCTGGTATCGGCGCTGGCTGGCCGAGGGCTTCGCGCCGCTCCGCGCCGCCTGGCTGGCGCGCGCCGACAGCCTCGGCCGGCGGGTGACGGTGCGCAGCGGCGAGCGCGAATGGGGCGGCATCTTCGAATCGCTCGATGCCGGCGGCGCGCTGGTGCTGGCGACCGACGACGGCCGCCGGCAGACGCTGGCGGCGGGCGAGGTGTTCCGCGCCGCCTGAGCCGGGGAAACCGACGATGCTGCTGGCGATCAACTGCAACAACACCAATACCAAGTTCGGCCTGTTCGACGGCGACCGCCTGGTCCACGAGTGGCGTATCCACACCAACGCCGCCCGCACCGCCGACGAATACGCCGTCTGGCTCGGCCAGCTGATGGCGCTGAAGGGTGTGGGCTGGCAGGACGTGCGCGGCGCCATCATCGCCAACGTCGTGCCGCAGGCCACCTTCCACCTGCGCATGCTGGTGCGCGACTATTTCCATGCCGCG
>CAYTWJ010000475.1:0-1761 GCA_964442055.1 uncultured Rhodospirillaceae bacterium
CGCCCGCGCGCCGGGCGGGCCGAACTCGATCAGCACGCCGTGGGCGAGAGCGGGGGCGACGCGCACCGTGAAGTCGCGGCCGAGGCTGAACGGCACGCCGGCCGCCTCGAGATGGCGGGCGGCCGTCGCCGGGTCGGGCGTGGTCAGGCGCATGGCGGCGATGTGGGGCGTCGGCCGCGGCGCGCCGTAATCGACGTCGGGATGCAGCACTTCGAGATCCGCCGGGGTGACGAAGAGGATCGCGCCCGAGCCGGTGAAGACCGCGAGAGTGTCGTCGGTCGGGGTCGAGGCGCCGGCGCCGAACACGCGGTCGTAGGCCTCGGCCAGCCGCAGCGGCTCGTCCACCACCACGGTCACCGCCGCCAGCCCCTCGGCGCCGTTCGGATGCTTCAGCCATTCCGGCCGGCGCACGAGGTCGGGCGTCAGGTGCTGGCAGACGAAGGCCGAGAGGTCCGGCGTCGCCTCCGCCGCCAGATGCACCAGGCGGAAGCTCGGGAAGACCTTGCCCGTGGGCAGCTCGAGCGCGCGGCTCAAGCTCTCGACCGCCGAGACGCCGACGCCGGCGCGCACGAGATCGGCGCGCGCCCGCTCGGCGTCGTCGCTGGCGAGGGCGAGCTTCTTCAGCCCCTCGCCGCCCCGCGCCAAGAGCCCGTCGAGGCCGGCGCTGCCCTCGCGCGCGCCGACCACGCCGATCAGCTCGAGATAGGAGCGCGCGAACATGACGCAGTAGTTGGCCGTGCCCCAGCCGACATGGCGGCCGCGCGGCGTCAGCGTGAAGCCGAGCCGCTCGTAGCTGGCGCGGGCGCGCTCGAGGTCGGCGACGCCGATCAGCACATGGTCGATGCCGGTGATGTGGTTGGCCATCCGACGCCCTTCCGGCTCAGTGCCCCGCGAACTCGCACAGCGTCAGGACTTTGATGCCGAGCTCCTCGAGGCGGCGGCGGCCGCCGAGCTCGGGCAGGTCGACGATGAACGAGCAGCCGATGACGTCGCCGCCGGCGCGCCGGATCAGCTTGATCGCCGCCTCGGCGGTGCCGCCGGTGGCGATCAGGTCGTCGACCAGCAGGATGTTGTCGCCCTCCTCGACCGCGTCGACGTGGATCTCGACGGCGTCGGTGCCGTATTCGAGCGCGTATTCCTGCGCGATCGTCTTCCACGGCAGCTTGCCCTTCTTGCGCACCGGGATGAAGCCGATGGAGAGCTGGTGCGCCACCGCGCCGCCGAGGATGAAGCCGCGCGCCTCGATGCCCGCCACCTTGTCGATGCGCACCCCGGCATGGGCCTGGACCAGCTCGTCGATGGTCTTGCGGAAGCCGCGCGCGTCCTGCAGCAGGGTGGTGATGTCGCGGAACATCACGCCCGGCTTGGGGTAGTCGGGGATCGCGCGGATCTTCGACTTGATGCGTTCCATATGCCGCTCCGGACCTCGCGAAAGCCGCTACTAGAGCACGCGGCCGGCCACCGCGTCGAGCCTGGCCAGGACGCGGCGGTCGCGCGCCTCGGGCGCCGTGATCAGCGCGGAATCGAGCGCGCGGTCGCAGCCGTGCGGGCAGGCCGTCGGCCGCTGGCGCAGGAGCGGCGCGGCGGCGCGGATCAGCGCCTGGCCCTTCTCGGCATTGCTGAGCAGCACCTTGATCACCGAGGCGACGTCGACATGGTCGTGGCCGGGATGCCAGCAATCGTAGTCGGTGACCATCGCCACGGTGGCGTAGCAGAGCTCGGCCTCGCGCGCGAGCTTGGCCTCGGGCATGTTGGTCATGC
>CAYTWJ010000476.1:0-1746 GCA_964442055.1 uncultured Rhodospirillaceae bacterium
GCCGCGCCCGGCGCCGGCGGGCGCCAGCGCAGCACCGGCTTGCGCGCCGCCGCCGTCTCGTCGAGCCGCCGACGCGGCGTCAGCTGCGGCGCGGCGGTGAAGCGCCCTGTGTCGCCGGCCTTCGCCCGCTCGGCGAGATGGCGCAGCGTGGCGATGAAGGCGTCGAGCGAATCCTTCGATTCGCTCTCGGTCGGCTCGACCAGCATGGCGCCGTGCACGACCAGCGGGAAATAGACGGTCATCGGGTGGTAGCCCTCGTCGATCAGCGCCTTGGCGAAGTCGAGCGTGGTCACGCCGGTGCCGGCGAGGAAGGAATCGTCGAACAGCACCTCGTGCATGCAGGGGCCGGGGAAGGCCGGCGACATCGCGCCCCGAAGCGAGGCCATCACGTAGTTGGCGATGAGCACCGAATCCTCGGCCGCCTGGCGCAGGCCGTCGGCGCCATGGCTGAGCATGTAGGCGAGCGCGCGGACGAACATGCCGACCTGGCCGTGGAAGCCCTTGAGCCGGCCGAACGAGCCGCCCCCCTCGCCCTCGTGCTCGACGAGGCGGAAGCCGCCCGCGTCGTGGACGACGTAAGGCACCGGCGCGAAGCGCGCCAGCGGCGCCGACAGCGTCACCGGCCCCGAGCCGGGGCCACCGCCGCCGTGCGGCGTCGAGAACGTCTTGTGCAGGTTGATGTGCATGGCGTCGATGCCGAGATCGCCCGGCCGCACGCGTCCGACGATGGCGTTGAAGTTCGCCCCGTCGCAGTAGAAAAAGCCGCCGATGCCGTGGATCAGCTCGGCGACCGCGAGGATGTCGCGCTCGAACAGGCCGCAGGTGTTCGGGTTGGTCAGCATCACCGCCGCCACGTCGGGCCCGAGCTTGGCCTTGAAGGCGGCGAGATCGATGCGGCCGTCGGCGGTGGCCGGCACCGGGTCGACGCCGTAGCCGCAGATCGCCGCGGTGGCGGGGTTGGTGCCGTGCGCCGATTCCGGCACCAGCACCCGCTTGCGCGCGTCGCCCTGCGCCTCCAGCGCGGCGCGGATCGCCATCAGGCCGCAGAGCTCGCCGTGCGCGCCCGCCGCCGGCGACATCGCCACCGCCGGCATGCCGGTCAGCGCCTTGAGCCAGCCGGCCAGCAAGTCGATCAGCCCGAGCGCGCCCTGCACCGTGCTTTCCGGCTGCAGCGGATGCAGGTCGCCGAGGCCGGGCAGCCGCGCCAGCTTCTCGTTGAGGCGCGGGTTGTGCTTCATCGTGCACGAGCCCAGCGGATAGAGCCCGAGGTCGATGGCGTAGTTCTTGCGGCTCAGGCGGACGAAATGGCGCACCACCTGCGGCTCGGAGAGGCCGGGCAGGCCGATCGGCCCGCGCCGGGCGAGGCCGCCCAGGCGCGGCGCGACCATTGGCGGCTCGGGCAGGTCGACGCCCGAGCGCCCCGGTGCGTCCTGCTCGAAGATCAGCGGCTCCTCGTGCTCGAGGCCGCGATGGCCGGAGAAGGTCGCGGCCGACGCGGCGGCGCCCCTGGGCTCGGCGGGGTTGGGCATCACAGCACCTCGGCGAGCGCGGCGGCGAGGCAATCGATGTCCTCGTCGCTGTTGGTTTCGGTCGCGGCGACGAGCAGCAGGTCGGCGAGCGCGGGCTCGCCCGGCCAGAGGCGCGACGCCGGCACGCCGCCGAGGATGCCGCGCGCCGCCAGCGCCTCGACCACCGGCGCCGCCGGCCTGGGCAGGCGCAGCGTGAACTCGTTGAAGAAGGTCCGGT
>CAYTWJ010000477.1:0-1735 GCA_964442055.1 uncultured Rhodospirillaceae bacterium
GACGGTAGGCCTTGTGCGGGTCGAGTTCGATCTCGCTGCGGTCGCGATAGGGGCGCAGGATCGGCGCCACGCGCCGCGGCGCGGCGCGCAGCAGCGCCAGCGTGCCGTCGTCGGGAGTCGACGAGGCGAGCGCCCGCGGCACGCCGGCGCGGTCCATCAGTTCGAGGATCTTCTCCGGCGGATAGTCGCTCCAGGCCGGCCGGCTGTAATGGACATGGGTGTCGAAGATCGGCAGGCGCTCTTCGGCCTTCGCAGCCGGCGCCGCGATCACAAGCGTGCAGAAGGCCGCGAGAGCCGCCAGCAAACGGTGTCGCATGGGCGCCATCTTTGCCGCGAATCGGCCAGAGGTCCAGCGGTGGCGGCGATGGCGCCGGCTCGGTAGGATGGCTTGCCTCCTGTTGGGTCCCCCATGCGCTCGGCAATCGTCGGCTACGACATGCGGCTCCGTGCCGAGGACTACGCGGCGGCGCGCTGGCCCGCCGACGTGCGGGAGCGCTTCCTCTTGCGGCCCGAAATTCCCTGGCCGCTGGCGATCGACACCATGGTGTGGCCGTCGCTATTCACCTTCGGCGGCGCCGATGCCGGCTTCCGGCGCTTCTTTACCCCGGTGCCGACCGTCGACGTCAGGCCTACCGACATCCGGCAGATGCATCTCGATCTCTGGTGCGATCCGGCGGCGATGCGCCGTGCCGCCGGATCGGCGACCGCCCTTGCCGTCGCTTGCGAACTGGTCGCCGAGGACGACCGCCTCGCCGCCGACCGCTTCTGGCGCGAGGCGCTGGCGCTCGAGGTTCGGGCCGCGTCGCTGCCGGCGGGCTGGCGGCTGCTCGGCCACGATGTCGCCGACCAGGGCTTCGTCAGCGGCTTGAGCAATTGCGGCTACGGCGACGACGAGCGGGCCGTCTGGCGGCGGCGCTGGGCCGGGCTGCTCAACGAGGCCGGGCTGTTCGTCGCGCTCGCCGACGCCGTCGCCTTCCGCGACGCCATGGATGCGCGCGTCTCCGAGCACCGGCCCTTCGAGGTGTTCGCTCTCCATGCCGCGCCGGAGGGACTGCCGCGATGATTTTCCGCGAGCCGCCGCCCGCGCCGACGCCGCTGCGCGAGCGCATCCGCGCGCTGACCCGCGCCGACGAGGCCGCGTGCCTCAAGGCGCTCCTGCCGATCGCCACCTTCGACGGCGACGAGCGGCGCCGCATCGCCGCGCTCGCCCGCCGCCTGGTCGAGACGGTGCGCGCCGAGCGCCGCAGCGCCGGCGGCATCGAGGCCTTTTTGCAGGAAGTCGCCCTCTCCAGCGAGGAGGGCGTGGTGCTGATGTGCCTGGCCGAGGCGCTGCTGCGCATTCCCGACGGCGCCACCGCCGACCGCCTGATCCGCGACAAGCTCGGCGCCGCCGACTGGTCGCGTCATCTCGGCCGCAGCGAGTCGCTGTTCGTCAACGCCTCGACCTGGGGTCTGATGCTGACCGGGCGCATCGTCCGGCTCGAGCAGGAGCCGGCGCGCGATCCGCTCGGCTATCTTGGCCGGCTGGCGGCGCGCGCCGGCGATCCGGTGATCCGCCGGGCATTGCGCGAGGCGATGGGCATCATCGGCCGCCAGTTCGTCATGGGGCGCGGCATCGCCGAAGCATTGGCACGCGCCCGGCCGGCCGAGGCGGCGGGCTTCCGCCACTCCTTCGACATGCTCGGCGAGGCGGCGCGCACCATGGCCGACGCCGAGCGCTACGCGGCCGCCCATG
>CAYTWJ010000478.1:0-1730 GCA_964442055.1 uncultured Rhodospirillaceae bacterium
CCCGATTCGATCATCTCGTGGTAGAGGTCGTTGCCCTCGCGCGTGCGCTCGCCGACGCCGGCGAAGACCGAGTAGCCGCCGTGCGTCTTGGCGACGTTGTTGATCAGCTCCATGATCAGCACCGTCTTGCCGACGCCGGCGCCGCCGAAGAGGCCGATCTTGCCGCCCTTGGCATAGGGACCGAGCAGGTCGACCACCTTGATGCCGGTGACCAGCACCTGGGTCTCGGTCGACTGCTCGACGAAGGAGGGCGCCGGCTGGTGGATGGCGCGGCGCTGCTTGGCGACCACCGGGCCGCGCTCGTCGACCGGCTGGCCGATGACGTTGAGGATGCGCCCGAGAGTTTCGGCGCCGACCGGCACGGTGATCGCCTCGCCGGTGTCGGTGACGGTCTGGCCACGCACCAGGCCGTCGGTCGAGTCCATGGCGATGGTGCGCACCGTGTTCTCGCCGAGATGCTGCGCCACTTCGAGCACCAGCAGGTTGCCGCGGTTGTCGCAATGCAGCGCGTTGAGGATGGCGGGCAGGCCGCCGTCGAACTGCACGTCGACGACGGCGCCGATGACCTGGGTGATCTTGCCGACAACATTGGTAGCCATGGTGATACTCCGCTTGCGATTCGTTGTCCGCGCGCCGCGCCTAGAGCGCCTCGGCGCCGGAGATGATCTCGATCAGTTCCTTGGTGATGACCGCCTGGCGGGTGCGGTTGTAGTTGAGGGTCAGCCGCTGGATCATGTCGCCGGCGTTGCGGGTGGCGTTGTCCATCGCGGTCATCCGCGCGCCCTGCTCCGACGCCGCGTTCTCGAGCAGCGCCCGGTAGATCTGCACCGCGAGGTTGCGCGGCAGCAGGCGGGCCAGGATCTCGCCCTCGTCGGGCTCGTACTCGTAGACCGCGCCGCCGAGATCGGCCGCGCCCGCCGCCCCCGCCTCGGGCAGCCTGACCGGGATCAGCTGCCGCTCGGTCGGCACCTGGCTGATGACCGAGCGGAAGCGGTTGTAGAAGACGCTGCAGACGTCGAACTCGCCGGCCTCGAACATGGCGAGGATGCGGGCGGCGATCGCCGCCGCGTCGGCGAAGCCGAGGCGCTTGACCTTGGACAGGTCGACGGTGTCGACGATGGCGTCGGCGAAGCCGCGGCGCAGCTGGTCGCGCCCCTTGCGGCCGACGCAGAGGATCTTGGCCGTCTTGCCGGCGCGGACCAGCTCCTCGGCGCGGCGCCGGGCCAGCCGCACGATCGAGGAATTGAAGGCGCCGCACAGGCCGCGCTCGGCGGTGGCGACGACCAAGAGATGCACCTGGTCGCGGCCGCGGCCGACGAGCAGCGGCGTGGCGCCCTCGGCCTCGCCCTGGCCGGCGGCGAGCGAAACGATCATCCGCTCCATGCGCTCGGCATAGGGCCGCGCCGCCTCGGCGGTCTCCTGCGCCCGGCGCAGCTTCGACGCCGCCACCATCTTCATCGCCTTGGTGATCTTCTGCGTCGACTTCACGCTGTTGATGCGCGTGCGCAGTGACTTGAGGCTGGGCATCGGTCGGCGGCGTCCCTATCTCGCTTGCTCGTCCCGGCCCCGGCTCACGCGAAGGTGCGCGCGAAGTTGTCGAGGATCGACCTGAGCTTGCCCTCGGTGTCGGCCGAGAGCGCCTGCTCGGCGCGGATGGTGTCGAGCACGCCCTGGTGCTTGCCCCGCATCTCGGCGAGGAAGGAGAGCTCGAAGCGGGTCACGTCCTCGAC
>CAYTWJ010000479.1:0-1730 GCA_964442055.1 uncultured Rhodospirillaceae bacterium
CACTTCGAAGGCGCGCAGCACGCGCTGGCTGTCGCCCGGATGCAGCCGCTCCGCCATGACCGGATCGAGTTCGGCCAGAGCGGCATGGAAGCCGGCCGCGCCGAGGCGGTCGCGCTCGGCCCGTGCCGCGGCGCGCGCCGGCGCAGGGATGTCGGGAACCGGGGCCAAGCCGCGCAGCAGCGCCTCCAGATAGAGCCCCGTGCCGCCGACCACGATCGGCGGCCGGCCGGCCTCCTCGGCCTCGGCGATCGCCGCCAGAGCAAGGGTGCGCCAGCGCCCGGCCGAGCACGTTTCGGCCGCCGGCAGCACGCCATAGAGGCGATGCGGCAGCGTGGCTTCGTCCGACGGTGCCGGCCGCGCCGTGAGGACGCGCAGCTCGCGATAGACCTGCATGCTGTCGGCGTTGATAACCGTGCCGTGGAAGGCGCGTGCCACGGCCAGCGCCAGCGCCGATTTGCCGCTGGCGGTCGGTCCGGCGATGACGATGCAGCCGCGCGACCCGGCCATTGCTTGCTCCCCGTAAGCTCCTTGACTAGAAGTACGCCACCCTTGGCCCACGGATAAGCCCCGCGTGCAGAGCGTCCTCACCCTGATCGCCGATCCCGCGGGGCAGCCGCTCGCCCGGCGGCAGGTCGCCTGGGCGGTGGCCTGCCTCGAGGAAGCCGGCGCCGCCGCTGGCGCGCCCGACTGGCTGGCGCCGGGCATCGCCTGCGACATCGGCTTCGCCGGCATCGCCCGCGATGTCGCCGACGCCGCGGTGCGCCAGTTCCTCTGCGACCAGCCGCTCGACATCGTCGCCCAGCCCGCCGCCGGCCGGCGCAAGCGGCTGCTCGTCGCCGACATGGACTCGACGATCATCAACGTCGAGTGCATCGACGAGCTCGCCGACTATGTCGGCAAGCGGGCCGAGGTGGCGGCGATCACCGAGCGGGCGATGCGCGGCGAGCTCGATTTCGTCGCCGCGCTGAAGGCCCGGGCGGCCATGCTGCGCGGTCTCGACGAAAGCGTGTTCGCCGCGATTTTCGCCGAGCGCGTACGCGCCAACCCGGGGGCGCGCGCGCTGGTCGCCACCATGCGCCGCCACGGCGCCTACACGGCGCTGGTCAGCGGCGGCTTCACCGAGTTCACCGGCCGGGTCCGCGAAGCCCTCGGCTTCGACTACGACCAGGCCAACCGTCTCGAGGTGGTCGACAGCAGCCTGACCGGGCAAGTGCTCGAGCCGGTGCTCGATTCCAACGCCAAGCTCGCCGCCCTCACCCGGCTCGCCGCCGAGCGGGCGCTGCCGCCGGACGCCACGCTCGCCGTCGGCGACGGCGCCAACGACGTGCCGATGATCCAGGCGGCGGGCATCGGCGTCGCCTACCGCGCCAAGCCGCTGGTCGCCGCCGCCGCCGCCGCGCGCATCGACCACGGCGACCTCACCGCCCTCCTCTACCTGCAGGGCTACCGGCGCGACGAGATCGCCGTCGACTGAGCGCGCGCGCCGCCTGCTAAGCCGCCACCTGCGGCAGGCCGGCCAGCGCCATCGCCAGCTCGCCCTCGTCGTATTCCTCGTCCTTCAGCTTGCCGGCGAAATAATCCATGTAGGCCTGCATGTCGAAATGGCCGTGGCCGCACAGGTTGAAGAGGATGGCCCGGCTCTTGCCCTCGGCCTTGCATTTCAGCGCTTCGTCGATCGCGCCCTTGACGGCGTGGTTGGCTTCGGGGGCGGGCAGGATGCCCTCGGCGCG
>CAYTWJ010000480.1:0-1713 GCA_964442055.1 uncultured Rhodospirillaceae bacterium
CCATCGTCGTCGCCTCGTTCGCCTCGGACTTCACCATCAGCTTCGCCTTCATCAACGCCGCCGGCGTCATCGCCATCATTCCGCCGGTGATCATCGCGCTGCTCTTCGAGCGCTACATCGTCTCCGGCCTGACCGCCGGGGCCGTCAAGGGCTGACGTCATGGCACGCATCCTGTTCAAGGACGTGACGAAGCGCTACGGCAGCGTCGTCGCCGTCAAGGGACTCAACCTGGAAATCCGCGACAAGGAGTTCCTGGTCCTGCTCGGGCCCTCGGGCTGCGGCAAGACCACGACGCTCAACATGATCGCCGGACTCGAGGAGCTATCCGAGGGCGACATCTATTTCGACGACCGGATCGTCAACTTCATGCCGCCGCACCGGCGCGACGTGGCGATGGTGTTCCAGTCCTACGCGCTCTATCCGCACAAGACGGTGCGCGACAACATCGCCTTCGGCCTGAAGATGCGGCGCTACGACGCCGCCGAGACCGCCCGCCGGGTCAAGGACGCGGCCGACCGCCTGCGCATCGCGCATCTGCTCGACCGCCGGCCGCACGAGCTTTCCGGCGGCCAGCGCCAGCGCGTCGCGCTCGGGCGCGCGATGGTGCGCCAGCCGGCCGTCTTCCTGATGGACGAGCCGCTGTCGAACCTCGACGCCGCCCTGCGCATCTCGATGCGCGCCGAGATCAAGCAGCTCCATCACACCATGCGCACGACCTTCGTCTACGTCACCCACGACCAGGCCGAGGCGCTGACGCTCGCCGACCGCATCGTCGTCATGATGGACGGCGTGGTGCAGCAGGTCGGCCCGCCCGACGAGATCTACGAGCGGCCGGCCAACATGTTCGTCGCCTCCTTCCTCGGCAGCCCGCCGATCAACTTCCTCGACGGCCGTCTCGAGGCCGCCGACGGCGTCGTCGTCTTCCGCCGCGGCGGCCTGGCCGTGCCGGTGCCGCCGGCGCTGGCGGCCGAACTGAAGGCTGCGCCGGGAACCGAGGTCGTGCTCGGCGTCCGCCCGGAGGACGTCGACGAGCGCGGCGGGCCGGGTGCCGAGCTGCGCGGGCCGGTGCGTTCGGTCCTGCCCATCGGCTCCGACCAGTACCTGAACCTCGAGATCGAGGGCGTCGACTGCTTCTTCCGCGTCGGCAAGGAGATGACCCATCGCGAGGGCGAGGCGGTCGCGCTCGGGCTCAACCGCAACCGGCTGCATCTCTTCGACAAGACGAGCGGGCGGGCGCTGCTCCGGCGCGGGGGCGGATCGTGAAGCCGGCCGCCTTCGCCTACCACGCGCCGCCGACGCTGGACGCGGCGCTCGCTTTGCTCGCCGAGCTCGGCGACGAGGCCCGGGTGCTCGCCGGCGGGCAGAGCCTGGTGCCGATGATGAACATGCGGGTCGCGCGGCCTGCCCACCTCGTCGACATCAACGGGCTCGGCGACCTGGCCCATATCCGCGTCGAGGGCGACCGCCTGGCGATCGGCGCGCTGGCCCGGCATCACGAGATCGAGGCGTCCGAGCCGGTCGCCCGCCACTGTCCGATTCTGGTCGCGGCGGCGCGCAATATCGGCCACTACGCGATCCGCC
This sequence comes from uncultured Rhodospirillaceae bacterium, assembly GCA_964442055.1. Taxonomy (GTDB): domain Bacteria; phylum Pseudomonadota; class Alphaproteobacteria; order Ferrovibrionales; family Ferrovibrionaceae; genus CAYTWJ01. Next base: position 1,582 of record CAYTWJ010000480.1, read on the forward strand.
AGCGCGGCACGTTCGGCGGCTCGCTGGCGCTGGCCGATCCGGCCGCCGAATGGCCCCTGATGGCGACGCTGCTCGATGCCGAGATCGAGGCGGCGGCGCGTGGTGGGCGGCGCCGCGTCTTGGCGGCCGAGT
>CAYTWJ010000481.1:0-1707 GCA_964442055.1 uncultured Rhodospirillaceae bacterium
GCCCGACTTGGCGGCCGGGTTGTAGATCAGCTCGTCGAGCACCATCCGGGCATCGCCGCCGAGCGAGAAGTTGGTGCCGTCGGCGAACTTGATCGCGACCGCGCCGTCCTTCGACGTCTCGAGCACGTCCTTCTGGTAAACCGGCGAGCCGGTGGCGAGCTTGTCCTTGCCGCCATTGACGTGCGTGGCGATGACGCTGCCGGCCAGCTTCTCGACCTGGCCGATGCGCACCAGCCCGGCAGCCTGTGTCGCGCCTGCCTGGGCGTAGCGGACTGCGGTCGAGGCGGCGGCCAAGGTCCGCACCAGATCGTGCGGCAGAAGCTTGCCGTCGGCGGTGACCAGGGCCGGGCCGTTTTCGTCGGCGAAGAACCCGGTCACAAGGTATCGGTCTTGGCCGGCGACGACCATCAGCGCATCGTGCTGGCGCTCGTAGCGGGCATCGAGCAGGAAATTGCCCGACGGCATCATCACCGCCCGGCTGTTCGCGGCGGCGATCTCGGTCACCACCCAGGGATCCCGGTGCCGGTCGCTGGGCGCGGCGGCCGCGCTCCAGGCGGCGGCGGTCGCAGCCAGGCCCAGGCAAATGGTCGCGATCATGCGCTTCATGGTTCGCCTCGTTGCTTGAAAACTGCCGCGAACATCAAAACAGCACTTTCTGCCAGCAGAAGTGCACAAAGTGACATTATAGCTGAATTTTTATCTTGGTACCCGCGCCAATTGGTTGGCGGAACCCCGCGGCTCGGGCCGCCGCCGGTGCCCGGCCCGAAAGTCCCGCGTCAGCGCGTTTCGGTTGGCAAATCAAACGGTTAGGCCGGCCCCGCGAGGCTCCGCGGCGCCTCGCGGCGGGCCGCGACAGGCTGGCCGATCAGCCGAGCGCGTTGGCCATGAGATAAGCGGCGATCTCGGCCGGCGTGATCTTGACCGCGATCTCCTCGTCGCCGGCCATCGCCCGCTTGACCAGGAAATGGTTCTCGACGTTGGCGAGCTTGACCTTGAAGATGCCGCGCGCGCCCTTGATCTTGGGGTAATAGGCGGGGTCGACCATGGTCTCCTTGCGCGCCAGCCGCTCGATCGCCGCATCCTCGTCCGCCTGGTCGACCGCCTGCTTCTTGACCAGGCGCCAGTCGCGCTCGCCGGCGTGAGCGCTATCGTTCAGCGCCGCCACCGCCTCATCGGCCGAATCGGCGGCGATCCCCAGCTTGTAGAGATGCTTGGTCAAGCCGACCGAGGCCCCCCATTTCTGCAGAGCCTGGCTGCGGGCGACAAAGATCGTTGCCATACGGTCCCGGATTGCGGCGCGGTCAGCCGCCCGTGTCCGGCTGCCAGCGCGACGCCAGCCGCTCCATCAGCTTCGGCATGGTCGTGTATTCCATGTCGTCGAGGCCGAGACGGTGCGGCTCGAACGGGCCATGGCGCCGCATGTAGTCGGCGGTCTCGTTCGCCCGCGCCCGCGCCAAGTCGAAGGCCGGGTCGTCGAAGAGATCGCGCGGGCCGATCAGCTTGCCCTCGGCAAGCTGGAAGCCGGCGGCGATTACGCGCGGCGGGCCGTCGAAGCGCGAAGGATTGGCCGCCGCGATCGAAACCGGCATGAGCGGCCCGCGATGCGAGCCGCGCATCCAGCCTTCGACCAGGTGCGGGAAGGTGAAGGGCTCGAGCGCCTCGCCGAGCGCCGGAAAGCCGGACTGGCAGCGGCAAACCATGACCGGA
>CAYTWJ010000482.1:0-1698 GCA_964442055.1 uncultured Rhodospirillaceae bacterium
AGCGCTACTGGCAGCTGCGCTTCGCCGCGCGGGAGCGGCTCTCAGTGCAACGCGCGGCCGCGGAGCTGCTGGAGCGCCTGGACGAGGCCGTCGCGCGGCGGCTGGTGGCCGACGTGCCGCTCGGCGCCTTCCTGTCGGGCGGCATCGATTCGTCGACAGTGGTGGCGCTGATGCAGGCGCAGAGCAGCCGGCCGGTCAAGACCTACAGTATCGGCTTCCGCCAGCCGGGCTATGACGAAGCGGCGCAGGCCAAGGCGGTGGCTGCGCATCTCGGCACCGACCACACCGAGCTCTATGTCGATCCGGGCCACGCTCTGGCAGTGATTCCCCGCCTCGCCGAGTGGTTCGACGAGCCCTTCGCCGATTCCTCGCAGATCCCGACCTTCCTGGTCTCGGAGCTGGCACGGCGGCACGTCACCGTGGCCTTGTCGGGCGACGGCGGCGACGAGCTCTTCGCCGGCTACAACCGTTATCTGCTGGCCGGGCGCTTGTGGCGGGTCATGCATTTGCTGCCGCGCAGCCTGCGCCAAGCCCTTGCCGGCACCATCCATAGCGTCTCGCCAGCGGCCTGGGACCGCCTCGGCGCGCTGCTGCCGCCGGCACGGCCGCTGCCGCAAGCCGGCGACAAGCTGCACAAGCTGGCACGGGTGCTGCCGGCGGAGGACGTCGCCGACCTTTATCGACGGATCGTCACCCATTGGGAGCCGGCCGAGATCGCCCCCACCGCCGCCGAGCCGGCCGGCCTCGCGACCGATCCGGGCCTTGCCGCCGAGATACCGGATGTGACCGCGCGCATGCAGTTCCTCGATCTCGTCACCTATCTGCCCGACGACATCCTGACCAAGGTCGACCGCGCCAGCATGGCGGTGTCGCTCGAGGCGCGGGTGCCGCTGATCGACCACCGGGTGGTGGAATTCGCGCTCGCCCTGCCGCCGACGCAGCGCCGGCGCGGCGGGGTCAGCAAGTGGCTGTTGCGGCGTGTCCTCCACCGCCATGTCCCGCCGGCCCTGGTCGAGCGGCCGAAGATGGGTTTCGGCGTGCCGATCGACCGCTGGCTGCGCCACGAGCTGCGCGACTGGGCCGAGGACCTGCTCGCCCCTGCGGCGCTCGGCGCCGACGGCCTGCTCGACGGGGCGCTGGTGCGGCGGCACTGGCAGGAGCACCTGTCGGGCCGGCGCAACCACCAGCACCTGCTCTGGGGCGTGCTGATGCTGCGGGCTTGGCGGCACCGCTGGCTCAGCGCGGCGGCGGCGCGCTCGGCGGCCTGAGGCGCCGCGCCGGCCTTGCGGCTGCTGCGGCGCAGTGATAAAGGGCGGCGGTCCTGCCGGCGAGAGGGAGCGAGGGCGAGGTGAATCTTCAGGCACAGCAACCGATCAGGCCGGCGGCTTCGCCGCACGCCCAACGGCTTCTCGATCGCATCGGCGCGCGCCAGGCCCAGGTCGGCGTCGTCGGCATGGGCTATGTCGGCCTGCCGCTGATCAAGCTCTTCTGCGACAAGGGCTTTCCCACGCTCGGCTTCGACATCGACGCGACCAAGGTGGCGAAGCTCAATGCCGGCGAATCCTACATCCGGCACATTCCGTCGGTGGCGGTGGCGTCGATGCGGGCGAGCGGCCGGTTCGAGGCCACCGAGCATGTCGCGCGGCTGGCCGAAGCGGACGCCATCCTGATCTGCGTGCCGACGCCGCTGACCCGCCA
>CAYTWJ010000483.1:0-1687 GCA_964442055.1 uncultured Rhodospirillaceae bacterium
TGGCGCGGCGCATCGCGCACGAGATCAAGAACCCGCTGACGCCGATCCAGCTCTCGGCCGAGCGCCTCAAGCGCAAGTACCTCAAGGAGGTCGTCAGCGACCCCGAGGTGTTCTCGAAATGCACCGACACCATCATCCGCCAGGTCGGCGACATCGGCCGCATGGTCGACGAGTTCTCGGCCTTTGCCCGCCTGCCGGCGCCGGTCTTCCGGGTCGAGAATCTCACCGAGCTGGTCCGCCAGGGCGTGTTCCTGCAGCAGGTGGCGCACGCCGATATCGATTACGCGATCGACCTGCCCGAGGCTCCGCTGGAACTGCTGTGCGACGGCCGCCAGGTCGCGCAGGCGCTGACCAACGTCCTGCAGAACGCGGCCCAGGCGATCGAGGCGCGCGAGGCCGCCGCGGGCGAGGCGCCCCTGGCCAGGGGCCGCATCGCGGTGGCGGTGCGGAGCCGGGGCGACGGCACGCTCGCGGTCGAGGTCGTCGACAACGGCCGCGGCCTGCCGGCCGAACTGCGCGACCGGCTGACCGAGCCCTACATCACCACGCGCAGCAAGGGCACCGGTCTTGGTCTCGCCATCGTCAAGAAGATCATGGAGGAGCACGGCGGCCAGCTGGTGCTCGAGGACGGGCCGGAACCCGCGGCGGGCGCGGCGCGCGGCGCCCGCATCCGGCTGCTGTTCCCCGAACGCGGCGGCGCGGCCGCCGCAACGACCGCAACGGGAAGGGTCGGCCATGGCGTATGACATCCTGATCGTCGACGACGAGGCGGATATCCGCGACCTGATCGCCGGCATCCTCGGCGACGAAGGCTACGACCCGCGACTTGCCGGCGACAGCGACCAGGCCGTGGGCGAAATCGAGCGCCGGCGGCCGAGCCTGGTCATCCTCGACATCTGGCTGCAGGGCAGCCGGCTCGACGGCCTCGAGCTGCTCGACCTGGTCAAGCGCCAGCACCCGTCGCTGCCGGTGATCGTCATTTCCGGCCACGGCACCGTCGAGACCGCGGTGGCGGCGATCAAGCGCGGCGCCTACGACTTCATCGAGAAGCCGTTCAAGGCCGATCGCCTGCTGCTGCAGGTGGCGCGGGCGATCGAGGCGGCGCGGCTCAGGCGCGAGAACGAGGAGCTGCGCCAGCGCGCCGGTGGCGAGGCCGAGCTGGTCGGCGTATCGGCGGCGATCGCCGGCGTGCGCCACGCCATCGACCGCGTCGCGCCGACCAACAGCCGGGTGCTGATCTCCGGCCCGCCCGGCTCGGGCAAGGAGGTGGTGGCGCGGCTGCTGCACGCCCGCTCGCGCCGGTCGGCCGGGCCCTTCATCGTGGTCAATGCCGCGACCATGGCGCCCGAGCGCATGGAGGCCGAGCTGTTCGGCGTCGAGGAAGGCGGCGGCGGCATCGGCAAGATCGGCACCTTCGAGCAGGCGCACGGCGGCACGCTGTTCCTCGACGAGGTCGCCGACATGCCGCTCGAGACCCAGGCGAAGATCCTGCGCGTCCTCCTCGACCAGACCTTCGAGCGCGTCGGCGGCGCCACCAGGGTGCAGGTCGACGTCCGCGTGGTCAGCGCCACCAGCCGCGACCTCGCCGGCGAAATCGGCGCGGGCCATTTCCGCCAGGACCTCTTCCACCGGCTCAACGTCGTGCCGCTGCGCGTGCCGCCGCTGCGCGAGCGGCGCGAGGACATCC
>CAYTWJ010000484.1:0-1618 GCA_964442055.1 uncultured Rhodospirillaceae bacterium
CGGGTCTTGTCGTCGCCGCGCCGGCGCAGCCGCCCTTCGATGTTCAGCATGCAGCCGAGGTCGCCGAGCACGACGGCGTCGGCGCGCGACGCCGCGATGCGCTCGCACTTGTCGTCGGCGATGCGCGTCGAGATATCGCCGAACTTGAGCGCGAACGTGCCGCCGAAGCCGCAGCAAGCCTCCGCTTCGTCCATTTCGGCGAGCGTGAGCCCCTCGACCAGGCCCAGCAGCGCGCGCGGCTGGCGCTTCACGCCGAGCTCACGCAGCCCGGAACACGAGTCGTGATAGGTGATCGTGCCCTCGAAGCGGCCGGGAACGGCGTCGAGCTTCGCGACGCGCGCGAGGAAGTCGGTGAGCTCGTAGGTCCTGCTCGCCAGGCGCTCGGCGCGCTCGCGCCACGCCGGCACGTCGGCGAAGAGTTCCGCATAGTGCGTGCGCACCATGCCCGCGCAGGACCCCGAGGGCGCGACCACGTACTCGAAGGGCTCGAACTCCGCGATCAGCTTCTGCGCCAACCGTCTCGCGCCGGCGCGATCCCCCGAGTTGTAGCCGGGCTGGCCGCAGCAGGTCTGCGCGGCCGGCACGTGCACCTCGCACCCGGCGCGCTCGAGCAACGTCAAGGCCGCGAAACCGATGCGCGGGCGCATCAGGTCGACCAGGCAGGTGACGAACAGTCCGACGCGCATGGGCTCGGATGCGCGCGTCGCTCAAAGACCCGCCTGCGTCACGAACTTCGACACCAGGTAGGGCTCGATCGCGTCCGCGCCGCCTTCGGTGCCGTATCCGGAGTCCTTCACCCCGCCGAACGGGACTTCGGGCAAGGCGAAGCCGAGGTGATTGATCGTGATCATGCCGGTCTCGACCTCGGCGGCGATCGCGGTCGCGGTCCTGGCCGAGCGCGTGAAGGCGTACGCGGCGAGCCCGTAGGGCAGGCGGTTGGCCTCGGCGACGACCTCCTCGAAGCTGCCGAAGGGATTGATCATGGCAAGCGGCCCGAACGGCTCTTCGTTCATGGCGCGCGCCGTTTTCGGCACGTTGGTGAGAACGGTGGGCTCGAAGAAGTTGCCCTTCTCGCCGATCCGGCTGCCGCCCGTCTTGCGCTCCGCGCCCGCCTTCAGCGCGTCGTCGACGAAGGCCTCGATCGCGCGCACGCGGCGCGGGTTCGCGAGCGGCCCCATGGTCGTGCCCTGCTCGAGCCCGTTGCCGACCTTGATCCTCGACACCCCGGCGACGAACTGTTCGACGAAGCGGTCGAACACCTTTTCCTGCACCAGGAAGCGGGTCGGCGAGACGCAGACCTGCCCCGCATTGCGGTACTTCGCGGCGCAGAGCATCTTCCCGGCGGCGTCGACGTCGGCGTCGTCGAACACGATCACGGGCGCGTGGCCGCCGAGCTCCATGGTGGAGCGCTTCATGTGCTGGCCGGCCAGCGCCGCGAGCTGCTTGCCGACCACCGTCGAGCCGGTGAAGGTGATCTTGCGGATCACCGGGTGCGCGATGAGGTAGCTCGAAATCTCGGCGGGCACGCCGTACACCAGGTTGACCACGCCCGCGGGCACGCCGGCGTCGACGAAACACCGGATCAGCTCCGCCGGCGAAGCGGGCGTCTCCTCCGGCG
>CAYTWJ010000485.1:0-1618 GCA_964442055.1 uncultured Rhodospirillaceae bacterium
GGCGTTGGCCGCCCGCAGGCTCGGCGGCTCGCCGCCTGCCCCGAGCAGCCCGGCGACGTCGGCGGCCGCTTCCATTTGTTCCTGGCGCGCCGCCGGATCAACCAGCAGCCTTTCCACCGCCGCGGCCAGCCGGTCGGGCCGGCAGTCCTCCTGGAGCAGTTCGGGCATCACCGGACGGTCGAGCAGGATGTTCACCAGGCCGACGAAGCGCACCTTGATCAGTCGCCGCGCCAGCCATGCCGAGGCCGGATTGACGCGGTAGGTCACCACCGTCGGCGTTCGGCTGAGCGCGAGCTCGGCCGTCACCGTGCCCGACGCCGCCAGGGCCGCATCGGCGGCAGCGAAGGCGTGGAACTTCTCCTTCGCATCGTGCACCACGACGGGCGCCGGCGACCAGTGCCGCACCATCGCCTCGACCTCGGCGGCGACGGCGGGCACGGTCGGCAGGACCGTGGCCAGGCCGGGGAAGCGCGCCCGCAGGAGCCGCAGCGTCTCGCCGAAGACCGGCAGGTGGCGGCTCACCTCGCCCGACCTGCTGCCCGGCAGGATGGCGAGAACGGGGGCGTCGAAGGCGATCCGGTGTCGGCGCCGGAAGGCGGCGCCATCGCCCCGCCCCGCCCCGCTCTCGACCACCGGATGGCCGACGAACGTCGTCGGCAGGCCTTCGCGCTCGAACCAGGGCGGCTCGAACGGGAGCAGCACCAGCAGATGGTCGAGCAGGCGGGCGATGCGCCGCGCCCGGCCCGGACGCCAGGCCCACACCGTCGGCGCCACATAGTGGATCAGCGGCACCCCCAGTCCGCGCAGGCGCCGCGCCAGGCGGAAGCTGAAGCCGGGGCTGTCGATGGTCACCACCGCCTCGGGGCGGAGGCGGCGCGCCGCGGCCGCGGTCTCGCGCAGGCGGGCGACCAGGCGGGGCGCTCGCGGCAGCACCTCGACCAAGCCCATCACCGAGAGCTCGCGCATGGGGAAGAGGCTTTGCAGCCCCTGCGCCGCCATCAGCTCGCCGCCGACGCCGACGAAGCGCACCTGGCCGAGCGTGCGCAGCTTCAGCGCCGCCATCAGCCGCGCGCCCAGCGCGTCGCCCGACGGCTCGCCGGCCACCAGCATGATCAGCCGGCCGCGTTCCGGCGGCGCCAGCGCGTTCATGCCGGCTCTTCGGCGCAGCCGACGGCGAACAGGCCGGCGGCATCCGCCGCCGCGGCAACCGCCGCCCGGTCGACCACCAGGGCGCCGCCCGTCGCCACCGCGATGCCGGCAAGCCGCGCCGCCGCGGCCGCCGCGACGGTGGCGACGCCGATCACCGGCAGGTCGACCCGCCGCTCCTGTCCGGGCTTCGGCAGCTTGACCAGCACGCCGCCGCGCCCTGCCGGCTGCAACGTCGCACAGCGGGCGAGAAGGGCGTCGGTGCCCTCGGCCGCCTCGACGCCGAGAACGAGGCCGTTGCGCACGACGGCCGCCTGGCCGACATCGAGGGCGCCGAGCGCGCGCACCACGGCGAAGCCGCGGCGGATGTCGGCCTCGTCCTCGGCCGACGGCGCCAGCCGGCCGAGCGCGCCGGCCAGCGCCAGCAGGCCGGCGACGACGTCGTCGGCGCCGATCACCGCGAACCCCTGCT
>CAYTWJ010000486.1:0-1608 GCA_964442055.1 uncultured Rhodospirillaceae bacterium
CGGAAGTGCTGGCCGGCCCAATGGCGCTGGCGCAGCGCATGGCCGCGACCGGCGCGGTGTCGATCAGCGGGCCGTGGCCGATCGGCGCGTCGGCGTTCATGGCGCTCGGCGAAGGTCTGCCCGCCTCGACGCTGGCTGATCTGGCGGCGCTGGAGGCGGAGTTCGAAAGGCTCTGACCATGCTCCGCAGCGACATCTTCGAGCTGATCGCCGCGCAGCGTGCCACGGGGCAGCCCTTCGCGGTGGTGACCGTGATCCGCACCGCCAACGCGACCTCGGCAAAGGCCGGAGCGAAGGCGCTGGTCACCGCCAGGGGCGAAATCCTCGGCCATGTCGGCGGGGGCTGCGTGCAGGGTGCGGTCCGCCGCGCAGCCGCCGCGGCCCTGGACAGCGGCACCGTTGCGACGATCCGGGTCAAGCCCGCGGGCGAGGTCGTATCGGCCTTCGATGCCGACGGAACGCCGCTGCACCGCTCGGGCTGCCCTTCGGGTGGCACGGTCGACCTGCTGATCGAGCCCTACGCGCCGCCGCCTCTGCTGGTCGTTGCCGGCGCCTCGCCGGTCGCCGCGGCGATCGGGCGCATCGCCCGTGCCGCCGGGTACCGCATCTGCCACGCCGCCCTCGCCGAGGATCACGGCCTGATCCCGGAGGCCGAGCGCACGCTGGACGGATTCGACCTGCGGCCGCTCGGGCTCTCGGCCAGGGATTGCGTTGTCGTCGCCGCGCAGGGCAAGCGCGACCTCGATGCCCTGCGCGGAGCGCTGCGGTCGCCGGCCGGCTATGTGTCGATGATCGCAAGCCGCAGCAAGGCGAGGACCCTGCTCGACCGGCTTGCGGCCGAGGGGATCGAGGGACCGCGCCTCGCCCGGCTGAAGTCACCCGCCGGTCTCGATCTCGGCGGCGTCGACCCCGAGGAGATCGCCATTTCGGTCATTGCCGAGATCATCCAGACCCGGCACCGGAAGTCCGAGCCGACTTCGGCAGCCGACACCTCAGGGGGCCGCTAAGCACCGGGGCATCCGCAAACCATTGCCCGTCCCCATGTAGTTGAGAAGATGGTGCCCAGGGGCGGATTTGAACCACCGACACGCGGATTTTCAGTCCGCTGCTCTACCAACTGAGCTACCTGGGCGCGCCCTCGCGGCAGGGGCTGATGGATAGTCGAAGAGCCGTGGGCTGTAAAGCGCCCCGCCTCAGCCTCCCTCCTCCTCGTCGTCGGCCGGCGTCGCGGCGGCGGGCGGGCCGGGCACCACGTAGGTGCCGCCGAACCAGCGGGAGAGGTCGACGAGCCGGCAGCGGTCGGAGCAGAACGGCGCGAAGCGGCGCTCGCTGGGCTTGCCGCAGATCGGACAGCTCGGCTCGGCCGGCTTGCGGCGCAGGGGCGCGACCTCGTCGCTCACGGCTCCCTCCGGGACAGCCGAGGGTGATCCCGGGGAACGGTTCCGTCGACCGAAATCGAGAGCGGGCCGCCGGCCTGGGCCGCCAACGCCTCGAGGCCGCCGAGGCTCGGATCGGCGAGCGCCTCGGCCACGTCGGCCGCGCAGGTGATCGCCATCGCGCCCGGCCGTCGCGCCGCCTCCCGCGCGATCCATCCCGCGACCCCGTCGGC
>CAYTWJ010000487.1:0-1590 GCA_964442055.1 uncultured Rhodospirillaceae bacterium
CCTCCTCGGCGACGATCAGCAGCGGCCGGCCCGACTGCACCACCGCCTCGAGCACCGGCAGCAGCGGCTGCAGGCCGGAGAGCTTCTTCTCGTGAATGAGGATGTAGGGGTCGTCGAGCTCGCAGATCATCTTCTCGGCGTTGGTGATGAAGTAGGGCGAGAGATAGCCGCGGTCGAACTGCATGCCCTCGACCACTTCGAGCTCGGTCTCCAGGCTCTTCGCCTCCTCGACCGTGATCACGCCCTCGTTGCCGACGGTCTGCATCGCCTTGGCGATCATCTCGCCGATCTCGGCCTCGCCGTTGGCGGAGATGGTGCCGACCTGGGCGATCTCCTTCTGGCCGGCGATCTTCTTGGTGCGCGACTTGAGGTCGCCGACCACCGCCTCGACGGCGAGGTCGATGCCGCGCTTCAGATCCATCGGGTTCATGCCGGCGGCGACCGCCTTGGCGCCCTCGCGCACGATCGCCTGGGCCAGCACGGTCGCCGTGGTGGTGCCGTCGCCGGCCTGGTCGGCGGTCTTCGACGCGACCTCGCGCACCATCTGCGCGCCCATGTTCTCGAACTTGTCGGCGAGCTCGATCTCCTTGGCGACGGTGACGCCGTCCTTGGTGATGCGCGGCGCGCCGAACGCCTTGTCGAGCACGACATTGCGGCCTTTCGGCCCCAGCGTCACCTTGACCGCATCGGCCAGGATATCGACGCCGCGCAGCATCTTGGCGCGCGCGTCGGTTGAGAATTTGACTTCCTTGGCTGCCATGGTGCGTCCCCTTACTCGATGATTCCCATGATGTCGGATTCCTTCATGATCAGGAGGTCCTCGCCGTCGAGCTTGACCTCGGTGCCCGACCACTTGCCGAACAGGATGCGATCGCCCTTCTTCACCTCGGGCGGAATCAGCTTGCCCTCCTCGTTGCGGGCGCCCTTGCCGACGGCCATGACCTTGCCCTCCATCGGCTTTTCCTTGGCGGTGTCGGGGATGATGATGCCGCCCTTGGTCTTGTCCTCGGATTCGACGCGCTTTACCAGAACACGATCGTGCAACGGCCTCAGGTTCATGGAGCCCTCCACTAACTTCGTTGATTCAATGGGTTAACGCTATTGGCACTCTGGCCTCGCGAGTGCCAAAGTTTATACGCCCTGCCCCATGGGGTGTCAACGGGCAGGCTCTTAGCGGTGCTGATCCCCGTGCGCCGGCGCCGAGCCGCTTTCGCCGCCAAAGCGCACCACCCGAACGACCTGATCGCGGAACGGAGCGGCGAGCGCGATGCGCAGCGCCCACTCCCCTTCCATCGCCAGCTCGAGCCGCAGCCGGTAGAGCCCCGGCTCGCCCGCCGCCGCGGCGGCGACCGGCCGCACGTTGTGGGCCATCGGCATCGACGGCATGTCGGCGCCGACGGTGACGCGCGCGCCCTCGATCGGCGTTCCGCTGCGCGCCTCGGTCAGATGCAGGACGCAATCGTAGGTCAAGGGCGCGCCGGCGGGCCGGCAATGGATGTCGGCTTTCGCCCGCTCCGCCGCCGAAGCCCCTGCCGCCAGCAGCACGCCGCAAACTGCGATCAGGCTTGTCCGGTATGCCGCCATCGCCCT
>CAYTWJ010000488.1:0-1556 GCA_964442055.1 uncultured Rhodospirillaceae bacterium
CGACGCTCTTTACTCTTGCGCCCGATTACAGAAGCTCGTCGAAGGGCGAGGTCGGAACGCGATCAAGCGTTCCTGAACCGCCCCCTCACCCCTCGCCGCGCGCGAGCTTGGGCTCGCCGAAGAGATAGCCCTGGCCGAAATCGACCTCGAGCTCGAGCAGGTCGACCACCGCCGGCTCGGCCTCGACCTTCTCGGCGATGAGGTCGATGCCGTGGCGGAACAGCGCCTGCTTGAGGTCGCCGACGGCGATGTCGGCGCCGGCCTGGGCGCGGGCCGAGAGCAGCCTGGCGGCCTCGATCTTGACGTAGTGGAAGCCGAGCCGGGCGAGGCCGGTGAAATCGAGGTCGAGCCCGGGCACCTGGTCGAGCGAAAGGCCGAAGCCCATCTCGCCGAGGCGCGCCAGCTTGGCGGTGGTCGCCGGGTCGGCGCGGCGCAGCTCGGCGGCGGCGATCTCGAACACCAGATGGTCGGCGAGGTCGGGCTGGGCGGCGAGGAAGTCGCTGAACTGGGCGAAGAAGGCCTCGTCCTTCAGCGTGTGCGGCGACAGGTTGCAGAAGAAGCCGATCATCTTGCTGCGCCGCTTGAGCTTGCGCAGGAGCTGGACGCAGCGGAACAAGAGCAGGTTGTCGATGGTGGTGATGAGGCCGGTCTCCTCGGCGATGCCGAGATATCGGTCGGGGGTGAGCGTGCGCCCCGCGCCGTCGCGCAGCCGCGAGAGGGCCTCGTAGAAGCGGACCTTGCGCTGCGGCAGGCTGACGATCGGCTGCAGGTAGAGATCGACGCGGTTGCCTTCGATCGCCTCGCGCACCGCGCCGACCAGGTCGGCCTCGGCCAGCGCCGAGACGGGCGTGGCGGCGGGCGCGGGCGGCACGGCGGTCGGAAGCGGCACAGCGGCGGGCGGCGGCGCGGCGCGGCGTTGGGCCGCGGGCCGGCGGCCCTCGATATGGTCGGCGAGCTGGCCGAGCAGCGTCTTGACCACGACGAGCTCGCTGTCGAGGCGCCGCTTGGTCCCCTCCTCGACCAGCTTGAGGTCCTGGCGCAGCCGGCCGATCTCGCGCTGGGCGGCGTCGAGGCTCGAGGCGGTCTCCTGCGCGGCGCGGTGCGCGGCGATCGCCGCGCCGACCAGCTCGCGCTCGCCGCCGCGGCGGCTGAACACCTCGTGCAGCAGCGCCGCGGCGAGGAAGACCAGCGCCGCCGTCACCGCCGCCTCGTTGGCGCCGATGCCGGGCACGGCCTGCGGCAGCATCAGGGCGACGAAGACGGCGCCGAGCGCGTAGGCGCAGACGACGAGCAGGTGGGTGAGCAGGATCATGGGCGAGCCGGCGGCCGATGCGGCGCCAGTCTCCATCGGGCGCGGTTGAGATATGGTTAACGCAAGGTTGCCGCCCTATATCGCTCCCGGCGACCGATACGGAGACCGGCCATGCGCGCCCTGAGACTGCTGCTCTTCGTCCTCGCGCTCGCCGCCTTCGCCCGTGGTTCGAATCCGACGGATCGGATCCGATCCGTCGGTCCGAACCGCTGACAAGTCCAGCCGATTGTGGTGCGGATCAAAC
>CAYTWJ010000489.1:0-1541 GCA_964442055.1 uncultured Rhodospirillaceae bacterium
GAGAAGGCGGCGGCCTTCGCCGCGCAACGCGGCCTCGCCCTCGGCGGCGACCTCGCCGCCGTGCTCGCCGACAAGGCGATCGACGGCATCGTGCTGGCGACGCCGCACAGCCAGCACGCCGAGCAGGTCGCCGCCACCGCTTCCGCGGGCAAGCCGGTCTTCGTCGAGAAGCCCTTCACGCTGGACAAGGCCAGCGCCGAGCATGCCGTCGCCGCCGCGCGCCGCGCCGGCATCGTGCTGGCCTTCGGGCACAACCGCCGCTTCCTGCCGGCGATGGCCGAGCTCAAGCGGCGCGTCGCCGCCGGCGAGCTCGGCGAGCTGATGCATGTCGAGGGCAACTTCTCCGCCCCCGGCGGCTACCGCTACGGACGCGGCCACTGGCGCGCCGACCGCGCCGAATCGCCGGCCGGCGGCATGGCCGGGCTCGGCATCCATCTCGTCGACGCGATGATCCATCTCTGCGGCGAGATGGAAACGGTCCATGCGATCAGCCGCCGCCGCGTGCTGAGCGTCGACGTCGACGACACCACCTGCGCGCTCTTCGGCTTCCGCAACGGCATGAGCGGCATGCTTGCCACCCTCACCGCCACCGCCCCGATCTGGCGGCTGCGCGTCATGGGCTCGCGCGGCTGGGCCGAGATGCAGGGCGAAAGCCGGCTGGTCGGCGCCGGCCTCGAAGGCCCGGTCACCGAGACGACGTTCCCGCCGGTCAACGCCGAGCGGGCCGAGCTCGAGGCCTTCGCCGACGCCATCGCCGGCGGCGCGCCCTACCCGGTGCCGGCCGGCGAGGCGGTGCACGGCGTCGCCGTGTTCGAGGCGGTGGCGAGGTCGGCGGCGAGCGACGCCACCGTGAGCGTCTGAGCGGCGCTCTCAGCCGGCGGTCGCGGCGCGGAAGGGCGCCGGGTTCTCGCCGAGGTCCCAGAAGATGCCGCCCATGATCTGCAAGCCCTCGCGCAAGAGCGGCGCCAGCCCGTGCTCGTTCGGCGCGTGCTGCGAGCAGCCGGCATAGGAATGCGGCACCCAGATCGTCGGCATGCCGAGCAGGTCGGCGAAGCAGTCGTTGGGCAGCGAGCCGCCGAGATTGGGCAAGAGCGCCGGCCGCCGGCCGCAGGTGCGCTCGACCGAGGCCGCCGTCCATTGCACCCAGGGATGGTCGGGGTCCATGCGCGTCGCGCCCCAGGACGAGCGGCCCCGCGCCTCGGCGACCTCGATGTCGCGGAAGCCGTGCGCATCGAGATGGCGGCGCAGGGCCGGCACGAAGGTCCGGGGGTCGGTGTCGACGGTGTAGCGGATCTGGCAATGCGCGGTGGCGCGCGGCGGCACGGCGTTGACCGGGTTGTCCGGGTTGCCGGTGCGGAAGGCGAGGATCTCGAAGGTGTTCCAGGCGAAGACCTTCTCGGCCGCGGTCAGTCCCGGCTCGCCCCACCAGGCGTCGATCGCCGGATCGTCCGGCCCGGACTCCAGCTCGACCTCGGCGAGCGCGCGCCTGACCGCGGCCGGCAGGGTCCGCGGCTTGAGCTCGGGCAAGAGAATCGTGCCGG
>CAYTWJ010000490.1:0-1533 GCA_964442055.1 uncultured Rhodospirillaceae bacterium
CCAGCACCTGGCGGTCGAAGCGGCCGGCGCGCAGCAGCGCCGGGTCGAGGATCTCGGGGCGGTTGGTGGCGGCGAGCAGGACCAGGCCGACGCTGGGGTCGAAGCCGTCGAGCTCGGCGAGGAGCTGGTTGAGCGTCTGCTCCTTCTCGTCGTGGCCGCCGAAGCCGGGATAGAGGCCGCGGGCGCGGCCGAGCGCGTCGAGCTCGTCGATGAAGATGATCGCCGGCGCCGACTTGCGCCCCTGCTCGAACAGGTCGCGCACGCGCGCGGCGCCGACGCCGACGAACATCTCGACGAATTCCGAGCCGTTGATCGAGAAGAAGGCCACCCCGGCCTCGCCGGCCACGGCGCGGGCGAGCAGCGTCTTGCCGGTGCCCGGCGGCCCGACCAGCAGCACGCCTTTGGGCACGCGCGCGCCCAGCCGGCCGTAGGATTCCGGGTCCTTGAGGAAGGCGACGACCTCCTTGAGCTCCTCCTTGGCCTCGTCGACCCCGGCCACGTCGTCGAAGGTGACGCCGGTCTCGCGCTCCATGTAGACCTTGGCCTTGCTCTTGCCGATGGCCATGAAGCCGCCGCCCAGCCCCTCCTTGCCGGCGATGCGGCGCAGCATGAAGAGCCAGATGCCGACGAAGACCAGCGCCGGCACGATCCAGGAGAGGATGTCGCGCAGCCAGGTGCTCTCGACCTCGCCGCGGAACTCGACGTTGTAGCGCTTGAGCGTCTCGGCCACGTCGGGCTCGACCCGCGTGGTGCGGAATTGGCGCTTGCCGTCGGGCAGCGGCTCCTTCAGCGTGCCGCGGATCGACTGGTCGCTGACGACGACCTCGGCCACCTTGCCCTGCTCCAGCCATTGCTGGAACTCGCTGTAGGGCACCACCTCGACCTCGCGGGTCTGCGCCAGGAAGATGTTGAGCAGCAGCACCCCGACGATGGCGATGATCGCGAACCAGATGTTGAACCGGGACTTCTCGTCCATGCGCGCCTCCACTCGGGCCGCCAGGATGGCACGTTCGCCCGCGGCCGGGGCTAACCGGGATCAGCGGCCGTAGGCGA
Source organism: uncultured Rhodospirillaceae bacterium (assembly GCA_964442055.1). Lineage (GTDB taxonomy): Bacteria > Pseudomonadota > Alphaproteobacteria > Ferrovibrionales > Ferrovibrionaceae > CAYTWJ01. The sequence goes on from CAYTWJ010000490.1 coordinate 1,054, forward strand.
TGCGCCAGATTGTGTTCGACGCATCCTCGGCGAACAGCAGGCTGCCGTCGCGCGCGACCGCGATGCCGGACGGCCGGGCCCAGGTCTCGGCGGTGCCGCCGCCGTCGGTGCGGAAGCCGGCGGCGAAGACCTCGTAATGGCCGCGCGGCCGGCCCTCGGCGAACGGCACGCGGACCACCATGTAGCCCACGGGCACGGCGGCGTTCCACGATCCCTGCAGCGTGACGAAGGCATCGCCGCGATACTCGGCCGGGAACTGCGCCCCGTCGTAGAAGACGAGGTCGATCGGCGCCGAGTGGGCCACGAACATCAGCTCGGGCAGAAGCGACTTCGCCACCAGGTCGGGCCGGCGGGCGCCGAAATCGGGATCCGGCTTCCGGCCGCTGTAGGCATAGGGCCAGCCGTAGAAGCCGCCCTCGACGACGCGGGCGAGATAGTCGGGCACCAGCCCGTCGCCGAGCCCGTCGCGCTCGTTGACCA
>CAYTWJ010000491.1:0-1508 GCA_964442055.1 uncultured Rhodospirillaceae bacterium
GTCTGGTGGAAGAGGTCGATCCGCCGTTCACGTTCGGCGTCAACAACCTGATGCTCGAAGCCGGGCAAACGCGGTCGATCGATATCCGCGTGGATTTCCTCGTGATCGAGCCGGGCCACGGCGCGGCGTCGTTCGCCGATTTCGTGGGCGGCGAGGACTTCCTGTTCCTCGCGATTCAGGCCGCCGCCGCCGCCGAGACAGGGATCACGGTCGAGAATCTCGGCAACGGCGCGGTGCGCGTGACGTTCGCCGCGAACGCTTCGACGAACCAGCTCACCTTCGACATCCTTGCCGTCGACGACGGAATCGACGAGCCGGTCGAGGATTTCCGCTTCGTGATCTTCAACGAGCAGGTGACCGGCGGCGCGCCTCCGGGCATCATCGTCGACGGTCCCGGCACGAGCTTCGTCGACAGCAAGATCCAGGACCTCGACGATTATCAGGTCACGATCAGCGACGGCGTCGGTCAGGAAGGCGATGCGCTGATCTTCGACATCGCGCTTTCGAATCCGCGCGATTTCGACATTCAGCTCGACCTCGGCGTGGCGCCGTTCGCGACGCCGGGCACGGGCGAAGCCACGCCCGGCGTCGATTTCGAAGCCGGCGGCTTCGAATACAGCATCGATGGCGGCCTCAACTGGCTTCCCGCCACCGGTCCCGACGGCACGATCGTGACGATCCCCGCCGGGGTCACCGCAATCATGGTGCGGATCGAGTCTTTTCTCGATTCGACGCCCGAGGGCGACGAGAGCTTCATCCTCACCGTCCGCAACCGCGACGAGCTCGGCAACTGCAGGATTACCAACGTCGTCGACGGCTACGGTTACATCTTCGACGACGAACCGAAGGATTGTCCGCCGCCGCCTTGCGGTCCGCCGCCGCGCGACTACGGACCCGGATCGAAGTTCGATTGGTCCAGGACGAACTGGCCCTCGCTGCACAGGAGCGGATCCCACTTGGCGCTTGCGGCCCTCTTTGGGCTGCCCGCCGACCAGGATCTCGGCGCGCGCGAGGGACAGGATGCCGCGCCGGTCAACGCGCACGCCGAGTCGGATCCTCAGAGTGCAGCCATCCAGCTCGCCGGCGTCTCCATGGAAGGGGATGACGGCCGGAGTTCAGGGTGGAATGATGGCGGCCGCGGCGGCCAGGACACCGGCAGCGACGGCGGCGCGACAGGCGGCTGGCGTTGGTCGAATTGGGGCGACGAGGAGGGCGAACGCCGCGGCGCCTGGGACGGGCAGCAGGCCGGGCACTCTCATCGCGATGATGCCGGCGCCGCGCCGGGCGCGCGCGATTGGAACGAGGCCGGCCAACATGGAGACCGTTCGACGGCTTTGGGCGCAAGCCAAACCGGCACGGCTTCCATCGGCGAAAGCGCGCGTATCATCGGCACGCCCGGCGACGACGAGCTGGTCGGTACCGTCGCGGGCGAAACGCTGATCGGCGGCGCCGGCGACGACGTGCTCTACGGCAACGGCGGCGCCGACGTGTTGATCGGCGGCGCCGGC
>CAYTWJ010000492.1:0-1506 GCA_964442055.1 uncultured Rhodospirillaceae bacterium
GGCCATTTCAGCCGGTTCTTCAAGTCGAGGGTCGGCTTGCCGCCCGCGGCCTATCGCGGGCGAAGCGCGAAACCGGCCCCGGGGGGCGCGGAAATCCCGGTCAGCAACTATTCCGATTGGCCTTGACGAGGCCTCGCCCTCCCGGCGGGCGATGTCAGTCCGACGGCGCGGCCGCCTCCTCGTCCGCCCGCTCGAGCAGGGCCAGCAGGCCCTTCAGCATGTCCATCGGCGATGGCGGGCAGCCGCGGATATGCAGGTCCACCGGCACCACCTCGGCGACGCCGCCGACAATGGCGTAGCCGCCCGCGAAGCAGCCGCCGTCGACGGCGCAGTCGCCGACCGCGACCACCCATTTCGGATCGGGCGTCGCCCGCCATGTGCGCTCCAGCGCCTCGCGCATGTTCCTGGTCACCGGCCCGGTCACCAGCAGGACATCGGCATGCCGCGGCGAGGCGACGAAGCGGATGCCGAACCGTTCGAGGTCGTAAATGGCATTGTTGAGCGCGTGGATTTCCAGCTCGCAGCCGTTGCACGACCCGGCGTCGACCTCGCGGATCGCCAGGCTGCGGCCGAGCCGCCGGCGCGCGGTTCGCTGCAGCGCCGCGGCAAGCTCGCCGAGGGCCTCGCCGGCGGCGGCCGGGGCGCGCTCGGTGAGGGGAGGTCGGATCAGGCCTTCAAACAGCAGCTTGCGCATCTTGGCCCGCCTTCACAGATCGTGGCCCGAATAGGAGCAGTTGAACGACTTGTTGCACAGCGGGAAGTCGGCGACGATGTTGCCCTCGATCGCCGCCTCGAGCAGCGGCCACTGGAACCAGGACGGATCGCGCAGGTGGCAGCGGTCGACGCGGCCGTCGCCGCCGAGCCGCAGCCAGACCAGCACGTCGCCGCGGAAGGCTTCGACCAGCGCCATGCCCTCGCCCGCCCGGCGCGGCAGCTCGGCCCGGATCGGGCCGGCGGGCAACCGCTCGAGGATCTGTTCGACCAGCGACAGGCTCTGCTCGACCTCGCGGATGCGAATCCAGACCCGGGCATTGACGTCGCCCTCGCTGCGTACCGGGACGTCGAAGGCAAGATCTTCGTAGGGCGCGTAGCCCGGCCGGCGGCGGGCATCGAAGTTGCGGCCCGACGCACGGCCGACATAGCCGCCGGCGCCGTACTGGCGCGCCAGCGCCGGCTTGAGGATTCCCGTCGTGACCGTGCGATCCTGCAGCGAGGCGGTGTTGTCGTAGAGCTCGACCAAGGCGGGGAAGCGACGGCGCACCTCGTTGATCAACGTTCGGATGACCGAGGCCCCCTCCTGGTCCAGGTCGCGGGCCACGCCGCCGGGTACGACGATGTCGCGCATCAGGCGGTGGCCGAAACAGGCGGCGGCCGCGCGCAGCACGCGCTCGCGCAGGACGCCGCAATGGGCGTGCATGAGCGTGAATGCGGCATCGTTGCAGACGGCGCCAATGTCGCCGAAGTGGTTGGCCAGCCGCTCGAGCTCGGCCATCAGCGCGCGCAGCC
>CAYTWJ010000493.1:0-1502 GCA_964442055.1 uncultured Rhodospirillaceae bacterium
GAGGGCAAGGAGCCCGACGAGGCGACGCTGACCGCCTGCATCCGCAAGGGCACGATCGGGGGCAAGTTCGTGCCGGTGCTATGCGGCTCGGCGTTCAAGAACAAGGGCGTGCAGCCGCTGCTCGATGCTGTGGTCGATTACCTGCCCTCGCCGGTCGACATCGCCGCGGTGAAGGGAGTCAAGCCCGGCACCGACCAGGAGCTGGTGCGCCGCACCTCGGATGAGGAGCCGTTCTCGGGCCTCGCCTTCAAGATCATGAACGATCCGTTCGTCGGCTCGCTCACCTTCGTGCGAATCTATTCGGGCGTGCTCGAGAGCGGCACCGCCGTGCTCAACACGGTGAAGGACCAGCGCGAGCGCATCGGCCGCATGCTGCAGATGCACGCCAACCACCGCGAGGACATCAAGGAGGCGCGTGCCGGCGACATCGTCGCGCTCGCCGGGCTGAAGAACACCACCACCGGCGACACTCTCTGCGACGCCGGCAACCCGATCCAGCTCGAGAGCATGGAATTCCCCGACCCGGTGATCGAGGTCGCGGTCGAGCCGAAGACCAAGAACGACCAGGAGAAGATGGGGGTGGCGCTCAACCGCCTGGCGGCCGAAGACCCGTCGTTCCGCGTCTCCACCGATGCCGAATCCGGGCAGACGGTGATCAAGGGCATGGGCGAGCTGCACCTCGAGATCATCGTCGACCGCATGAAGCGCGAGTTCAAGGTCGAGGCCAATGTCGGCGCGCCGCAGGTCGCCTATCGCGAGACGATCACCAGGACGGCCGACATCGACTACACCCACAAGAAGCAGACCGGCGGCTCGGGCCAGTTCGCGCGCATCAAGGTCCGCGTCGAGCCGCTGGAGCCGGGCTCGGGCGTGCAGTTCGAGAACGCCATCGTCGGCGGCGCGGTGCCGAAGGAATACATCCCGGCGGTCGAGAAGGGCATCCGCTCGGTCGCCGAGGGCGGCGTGCTGGCCGGCTTCCCGGTCATCGACTTCAAGGCGGTGCTGTTCGACGGCGCCTACCACGACGTCGACTCCTCGGCGCTGGCCTTCGAGATCGCGGCGCGCGCCGCCTTCCGCGAGGTGGCGCAGAAGGCGGCGGTCAAGCTGCTCGAGCCGATCATGCGCGTCGAGGTGGTGACGCCCGAGGACTTCGTCGGCGACGTGATGGGCGACCTGTCGTCGCGGCGCGGCCAGCTCACCGGCACCGAGCAGCGCGGCAACGCCCAGGTGATCAGCGCCATGGTGCCGCTGGCCAACATGTTCGGCTACGTCAACAACCTGCGCTCGATGACGCAGGGCCGGGCCACCTACACCATGCATTTCGACCACTACGCCCAGGTGCCGCAGGCGGTGTCGGACGAGGTGCGGGCCAAGCTGGCCTGAGGATTGGGGAAACGATCGCGCCGCGCCTGCGGGGCGGCGACAAGCGAGTACGGAGCAGAAGAAGATGGCGAAGGAAAAGTTCGAGCGGACGAAGCCGCACTGCAATGTCGGGACGATTG